>DAINBS010000077.1:0-10888 GCA_036732805.1 Gemmatimonadales bacterium
AGACCGCGGAGCCGATGGTCGCGCCGCCGGTCGTCCAGGCGATGGGCGTGGTGCCGGCGGTGTCGACGGTCACGACAGCGAGATCACCGTCCCAGTCGATGCCGCTGACGGTGCCGCGGGAAGTGCGGCCGTCCGCGAACCGGACGGTCACCAGTCGCTCCCGTTCGGCCCGCTCGAGAATCGCGGGGTCGGGGAACCACGCCCGGCCCTCGCCGTGGGCCATCCACACGCCCAGCACGCTGCCCGCCATTCCCCGGAACATGACGGACGGGCTGTCCTCGATGCGCACGGTCACGAGCCGCGACTCGAACCGCCCGGACGCGTTGCGCACGAAGCGCGGCTGCGCATGGTCCGCGATCCCACGCCACGGGAGCCACCCCAGCAGCGCCATCAGCTGGCACCCGTTGCAGACGCCCAGACTGAACGTGTCGGACCGGCCGTAGAACGCGTCGAACTGGCGGCGGAGGTCGTCGTTGAAGCGCACCACGCCCGCCCATCCCTTGGCGGAGTCGAGCACGTCGGCAAAGCTGAACCCGCCCACGAAGGCGACGCCGCGGAAGCGGTCCAGGCTCACCCGCCCGGCGCGCAGATCGCTCATCGTCACGTCCCACGGCTCGAACCCGGCGGCGAAGAACGCGGAGGCCATCTCGCGGTCGCCGTTGGAGCCCTCCTCACGGAGGATCGCCACCTTCGTCTTGGTGGCGGACTCGAGGATGGCCGGGGGGGTGGGTGCCGGCGTGAACGTCAGGCTCCAGGCCGGCGCCTTCCTGCTCCGGAGCCCCGCCCGCTCCCGCGCGACGAGCGCGGGATCGGACTGGAGCGCGTCCAGCTCGAAGCTCGTCGCCTCCCACAGGTCACGCAGGTCGCGCATGTCGGCCTCGAGAGCCGCAGACCCGTCCACGGACACGCGGATGCGCGCCTCGGATATGGGCCGCCCGATGGTCACGCACGGCACGCCCGCTTTCTCGAACGCATCGAGCACCGCACGCTCGTCCGCTGCGTCCACCTCGAGCACCAGGCCCAGCTCCTCGGCGAACAGCGCCGCGAGGGTCCCCTGCCCCGCCGACGGCACGTCGACCGCGATGCCGCAGTCGCCCGCAAAGGCCATCTCGAGCAGGGTGGTGACCAGGCCGCCGTCGCTCCGGTCGTGCCCCGCGGTCACCTTCGCCTCGGCGACGAGCGACTGCACCACGTTGAACGCCCGCTTGAGCAGCCCGGGGTCGTCGACGTCGGGCGCCGTGTCGCCGATCTGCCCGTACACGTGCGCCAGGGCCGAGCCGCCGAGCCGGTGCTTCCCCTGCCCCAGGTCCACGAACAGCAGGCGGCCAGTGCCCGGCCGTTTGATGTCCGGGGTGACCGTCTGCCGAATGTCGGGCGACGTGACGTAGGCGGAGATCACGAGGCTGCCGGGTGCCTTCACGATTTCGCTGCCGCCGCGGCCATCGGGCGCGAGCGCCGCCATCGAGATGCTGTCCTTGCCGCCGTCCACCGCGATGCCCAGCGCCACCATGATGTCGTGCATCGCCACCGCGGCGTCGTACAGGGCCGCACCCTCACCCGGGAGCTTGGCGGCCCACATCCAGTTCCCGCTGCACTTCACGTCTTCGAGGGCGCTCACCCGGGCCCACACCAGGTTGGTGAGGGCCTCGCCCACGGAGACCCGTGCCATGGCCGCCGGATCGATCAGCCCCTTGATGGGCTGCTCCCCGATGGCGGTGGCGGCGCCGGTCACCCCAAAGTGGCTCTGCGCGATCACGGCCACGTCCGCCACCGTGAGCTGGAGCGGGCCGCAGCACGGCTGCCGGGCGAGCAGGCCCGTGACGCTCCGGTCCACCTTGGTCGTGAGGAACCGTTTCGACCCCACGGACACCAGCCGCAGCACCCGGTCGAGCGCGTCGGGTACGGTGAGACCGTCCGGCAGCCGCAGGGGCGCGAGCCGCGGCGGCACCCGCCGCAGCTCGAACGTCTTCTGCGGCATGGAACCGAGCACGGTCTCGAGATCGAGGTTCACGGGTGTGGACCCGTCCCGCTCGTCGTGCAGCACGACCTTTCCGTCGCCGGTCACCGTGCCCACGTAGGCGAAGACCGCGTGCTCGCGCTCGCAGAGACTCCGGAACAGGTCCGCGTGCTCCGCGCGGATCAGCAGCGCGTCGTTCTCCTGGTACTCGGCACCCCAGATCTCCAGTATGGAGAGTGTCTCGTCGCCCACCGGGATGGCGCGCACCTCGATGCGGGCGCCGGCCGGATGGACGATCTCCTTGAGCACGTTGCAGTTTCCGCCGGCGCCCTGGTCGTGGATGCTCACGATCGGGTTCAGCGACCCCAGCTCGCAGCACGCGCGGATCACACGGTTCACCTTCTGTTCCATCTCCGCGTCGCCGCGCTGGACCGCGTTGAAGTCCAGCTCCGCCACGTTCTCGCCCTGGACCATGCTCGAGGCGGCGCCGCCCCCCATGCCGATCCGGTAGGCCGGTCCGCCCAGCTTCACCACCAGCATCGCGGGCTCGGGCGCGCCCTTGTGCGTATGCGCGGCGTCCATCTGGCCGACGCCGCCGCTGAACATGATGGGCTTGATCCACTCGCGGCGCTCGCCGTTCGGGAGGCGGAGGCCGAACGAGCGCGTGTATCCCTGGATGACCGGCTCGCCGAACTTGTTGCCGTAGTCCGACGCGCCGTTCGACGCTTCGATCTCGATCTCGAGCGGCGACGCGAGGTTCGCCGGGTAGCGGAAGTCGGCGTCCTCCCAGGGGAGCCGGTACCCCGGAATCCGCAGGTTCCCGACGCAGTACGCCGCCGTTCCGGCGACCACCAGCGAGCCGCGTCCGGTCGCATGCACGTCGCGGATCCGGCCGCCGGTGCCCGTTTCGGCGCCGGGGAACGGGGCCACGCCCGACGGGAAGTTGTGGGTCTCGGCGGTGAAGATGACGTCGTAGTTCGCGTCGCCGGGAACGAACCGGGCGGGCTCCCCGGGGCGCTCCGGCACGATCGTGCGGATCCGATAGCCGCGGATGGCGCTGGAGTTGTCCCGGAAGGCGATGACGCTGTTGCCGGGGTGCGCGTCGAGCGTGTCCTTGATGAGGCCGATCAGGTGGTGCGGCGCCTCGCGCCCGTCCACCACGAGCCGCCCTCTGAAGAACCAGTGCCGCGAGTGCTCGCTGTTCGATTGCGCGATATCGAAGCACTCGACGCTCGTGGGATTGCGCCCCACCCGCTTCCGGAAGAGGTCCGTGTAGTAGTCGAGGTCCCACTCGTCGAACGCGAGCCCCAGGTCCCGGTTGATCCGTTCGAGCGCCGCCCGGCCCTCACGCATCACCGGCACCTCGAACACTGGCGCCGGCGTGGCGCCGCTCTCGAAGTCCGTGAGGGGAGCCGGATACGGGCACTCGGTCATCCGGTCGTGGACCAGTCCCAGGAACGCCGCCACTTCGGTGTCCCGCAGGGGCCGACCGCCCGTCAGTCGGTACCTGCGCGACCGCTCGATCCGCTGGATGCCCGTGAGCCCGCAGGCGTGGCAGACCGCGACGGCGTTCGTGGACCACGCCGTGGTGAAGCTCATCCGCGGGCCCACTTCGAGGACCAGCCCATCGGGGCCCAGGAATGACCGGTCGCCGAACCCCTCCGGCTCGAACGTCTCCGCCAGGAGCCAGCGGAGGACATCCATCTCCGGCGCCGTCAGCCCACGGTCGGCTGCGATGTTGAAGCAGAACTCGGTGTCGATGCCCGTGACGCCCGCTGCGGCACCGGCTTGGGCTCGGCGGAGGAGGGCGGCGGTTTGTGCGGCGGAGAGTCCGGGATGCCGAAACAGGTGCAGGAGGGACATGTGGGGAGAAAATAGTCGATAAGCCGTCAGCCGTTAGCCGTCAGCCGGCGGCCCCCGAACGTGGCTGGACGGCGAACGGCCAACGGCTAACGGCCAACGCTGCCTAGACCACGTACTTCCCCGCCTCGACCAGTCGCTGCGCAATCGCGGCGTGCAGCTCAGCGCGGTTGACCGGCTCGTGCTTCGTGAGCCGCCGAAGCCCGGCCATCATGGTCCGCAGCTCGTCCCCCGAGGCGCTCTGGGCGAGCACATTGCGTCCCAGGATTGCCACACGATCCATGGCGTCGTGCACGTAGAGGGTGAGCAGGTCGGCCATGGACCGCGCGCCATCCTCGCCGTCCCTGGCGGCCTTCTTGAGCGTGCGCAGCAGGCCGCTCTCACACGCGTAGGTCTCCATGACCATGTCGGCGGTGTCGGCCAGCACCTCCTGGTGGTCCTTGATGTCCTCGCCGAACTTCTGGGCCGCGAAGCCGAGCGCCGCGACGCAGGACTTCTTCATGGCCTTGACGAGCTTCACTTCGACCTCGAGAAAGCCCGGCTCGCCCGCCTCGCCGAACTCCGGCGGTCCGAGCAGCTCCTCGGCCACCTGCCTGGCGGCGGCGAAGAACGGCAGGTCCTTCTTGAGTGCCTTCCGCAGGATCATGCCCGGGATCAGCATCCGGTTGATCTCGTTCGTCCCCTCGAAGATCCGGTTGATCCGCTCGTCCCGGTACACCTCCTCGAGGAAATACTCCTCGCAGAAGCCGTAGCCGCCGAGCATCTGCAGGCCCTCGTCGGCCGCGAGCGCCAGCGACTCGCTCGCGAAGACCTTGATCATCGAGCACTCGATCGTGAACTCCTCGACCTTCTGGATCGTCTGGCGGTCGTAATCCGCGGCCGCGGGATCCAGCGTCTCGATCGCGCGGTCCATCAAGCCAGCCGTGCGGTATACCATGGACTCCGCGACGAACGTCCGGGCCGCGATGTCGCCGATCTTGGCGCGAATCAACCCAAAGTCGCTCAGCGGATGGCCGAACTGCTGGCGCTGGCTCACGTACGGGATCGCGTGTTCGAGCACGATCTTGCAGCCCCCGACCGTGCCCGCGCCGAGCTTGAACCGACCCACGTTCAGGATGTTGAAGGCCACCACGTGCCCGCGGCCGATCTCGCCGAGCACGTTGCCGACGGGAACCTCGGCGTTCTCCAGGATCACGGCGCAGGTCGAGGAGCCCTTGAGGCCCATTTTGCGCTCTTCCGGACCGATCGTGAGTCCGGGCGTGTCCCGGTCCACGATGAACGCCGTGAACTTCTCGCCGTCGATCTTGGCGAAGATGATGAACACGTCAGCGGATCCGGCGTTCGTGATGTACTGCTTCGTGCCGGTCAGCAGGTAGTGCTGCTTGTCATCCGTCAGGATGGCCGTGGTCCGCGCCGACAGCGCGTCGGATCCGGCGCCGGGCTCCGTGAGTGCGTACGCGCCGACCAGCTCGCCGGTCGCGAGCTTCGGGAGGTAGCGCTCCTTCTGCTCCTTCGTGCCGAAGTAGACGATGGGCAGGGTCCCGATGCCCGAGTGGGCTCCGTGCCACGCGACGAAGCTCCCCGAGCGGGCCATGATCTCGCTCACGAGCATGATCGTCGCTTTGTCCGACCCCATGCCACCGAAGGCCTCCGGCACGTCCACGGACAGGAGCCCCGCCTCGCCCGCTTCGCGGAGCAGCGGCTTGCCAAGCTCCACCTTCTTGTGGAACTCCAGCTCCTCGCGGTGCGGAAGCACGCTCCGGTCGATGAATGCGCGGGTCGTCTCGCCGATCATCCGCTGCTCTTCGGTGAAGTCCTCCGGCGTGAACACATCAGCGGGGGCGGCGTCCTCCAGGAGGAACTGACCGCCGGTGAAGTACTTCGTCTCCGTCAACATGGCGCTCTCCTCCTGCCCCCTAGGCCGCTTCGAAGATGCCCGCGGCACCCATGCCCGTGCCGATGCACATCGTGACCATCGCGTACCGCCCCTTGCGCCGCCGCAGCTCGTGCAGCGCGGTCGCCGTGAGCTTGCTGCCCGTGCACCCCAGCGGATGGCCGAGCGCGATGGCGCCGCCGTTCGCGTTGATCCGGGGGTCGTCCGGATCGAGCTTCAGGCCCTTGAGCACCGCCAGGCTCTGGGCGGCGAATGCCTCGTTCAGCTCAATCACGTTCATGTCCGTGAGCGTGAGTCCGGTCCGCTTCAGGACCTTGGGCACCGCCTCGACCGGACCGATGCCCATGATCTCCGGCGGCACACCGGCCACTGCATAACCCACCCACCGGGCGAGCGGCTCGAGCTTCAGCTCGGCGGCGATGTCCGGCGTGGTGAGCAGCACCGCCGCGGCCCCGTCGGTCATCTGGCTCGAGTTCCCCGCGGTGACGGTACCGCCGTCCAGGAACGCCGGCTTGAGCCTGGCCAGCGCTTCGAGGGTCGTATCGGCGCGCGGGCCCTCGTCCTGAGCGAGTGTCACGTCCTTCACGACCGGCTTGCCGTTGGGTCCCGGCTCAGTCACCGCGGTCTTCACGGGCACCAGCTCGGCATCGAACTTCCCCGCCCGCTGGGCAGCCACGGCCTTCATGTGGCTCCGGTAGGCGAACGCGTCCTGGGCCTCCCGGCTGATCCCGTCGCGGGCAACCAGCCGCTCGGCCGTGAGCCCCATGCTCAGGTAGGTACCGGGCGCCTCGGCGACCAGCTTCGGGTTCGGCAAATAGCGCAGGCCGCCCATGGGCACCAGCGTCATCGTCTCCACGCCGCCGGCAATGGCGACGTCCGCCTGGCCCGTGGCGATCTCCGCCGCGGCGATGCCGATGCTCTCGAGACCGGATGAGCAGAACCGGTTGACGGTCATGCCGGGCACGCTGGTGGGGAGGCCCGCCAGCAGCACCAGGTTGCGGCCCACGTTCATCCCCTGCTCGCCTTCGGGCATGGCGCAACCGAACACCACATCCCCGATGCGCGCCGGATCCAGGTTCGGCGCGCGCGCGAGCAGTGCCCGGATGACCGCCGCGCCGAGGTCGTCCGGCCGCGTCTGGCGGAACGTCCCCTTCTTCGCCCGCCCGCCAGGTGTGCGGAGCGCCAGGGCCACCACCACGTCTCGCATCGCTCTCGCCTCCCTCCGTCAGTTGCGCAGCGGCTTGCCGGTCTTGAGGATCGCCTGCATGCGCTCGAGGCTCTTCCGCTCACCGCACAATCGGAGGAAGACCTCGCGCTCCAGGTCCAGCAGGTGCTGCTCCGAGACGGTCGTCGGGCCAGGAACGTCACCGCCACTCAGGATCTTCCCCAGCTCCCGCCCGATCGTGCGATCGTGCTCGGAGATGTAGCGCCCTTCCTGCATGTTGAAGAGCACCGACTCGACCAGGGCCAGGCCGGCCTTCCCCATCACGGGGATACTCTGTTGCGGGCGGGGCGGCTCGAACCCCGCACGCGCCAGCGCGAGCGCCAGGTCCTTGGCATCCGCGATCCGGTGGTCCCCGTTCATGGACCACGTGTCCTGCTGCCGGAGGAATCCCATCTCGCGCGCTTCGTCGGCCGACGTCGCCACCTTCGCCATGCCGATCGTCTCGAAGGTCTTCCGCAGGGCCGGATAGACGTCCGACGCGTCGGGGAGCGCGGCCACGTTGCGTTTGTAGAGCCGCATGCACCCGCCACCCGCCGGCACCACGCCGGCTCCCACCTCGACCAGCCCGATGTACGTCTCGGCCGCGGCGCGGATGGCGTTGCCGGCCATGGTGACCTCGCAGCCGCCGCCCAGCGTGAGACCGTGAGGCGCGGTCACCACGGGCACGCCGCACTGCTCCAGCCGGCTCGTCGCCGCCTGGAACTGGCGGACGATCGCGTCGATCTCGTCCCAGTTCCCCTCCTGCGCCTCCATCAGCAGGAGCATGAGGTTGGCCCCCGCGCTGAAGTTCTCGCCCTGGTTCGCCACCACCAGCGCCTGGCCCTGGGTCTCGGCCTCTTTGCACGCCGTCATGACCATGGAGATGGTGTCCTGGCCGATGACGTTCATCTTGGAATGGAATTCGAGGCAGAACACGCCGTCGCCGAGATCCAGCAGGCTGGCCCCGGCGTTGCGCCGGATCTGGCCGCCGCGACGCAGGATCTCGAAGTCATGGACGCGCGGGTCGCTCGGCACCGGTGCCAGCACACCCACCTTCGCCGTGGGCGCCTGCAGCCCGCCGTCCACGTGCCGGTACAGCGACTCGGCCCCGCCGTCGTAGAGCGACGTCACCCAGGCCGGCAGCCGATACTTCTCGGCCCTGAGCCGCTCCGTGACGGCACGGAACCCCATGGCGTCCCAGAGCTCGAATGGCCCGAGGTGCCAGTTGAATCCCCAGCGCACCGCGCGGTCCACGGCGGAGATGTCGTCGCAGATCTCGCCGATCCGCATGGCCGCGTACGAGAGGGACGCCGCGAGCATCTTCCACGCGGCTTCCGCGGCGCGGCCCTTGCCGGACACCAGCTTCAAGACGCGCTGCGCCGGGTCGTCGACGGACTTGAGCGCCTCCAGCTCGCCGAACGACGCCTTCTTCCCCTCGCGGTACTCGAGGGTGTCCAGGTCCAGCGTGAGCACGCTGCCGCCCTCGCCCTTGACCTTCTTGTAGAAGCCGGCGCCGCTCTTCCGGCCCAGCAGCCCCTTCTCGACCATCTGCTGCAGGAAGGCGGGCGCGACGAACATCGCGCGGCTCTCGTCATCCGGCGCGTTCTCGTACACATTGGCGGCGACGTGGAGGAACGTGTCCAGGCCCACGAGGTCGGCGAGCCGGAACGTGGCCGTCTTGGGGCGGCCCATGGCGGGGCCGGTGAGCGCGTCCACCTCCTCGACCGTGAGGCCCATGTCGCGCATCACCTGCATCGTCACCATCACGGCGTGGACCCCGACGCGGTTCGCGATGAAGTTGGGCGTGTCCTTCGCCGGGACGATCCCCTTCCCCAGTCGCCGGCGCGCAAACTCCTCCACGAAGGTGACGACCTCCGCCGAGGTGTCCGCCGCGGGGATGACCTCGAGCAGCTTCATGTAGCGCGGCGGATTGAAGAAATGCGTGCCAAGGAACCGCGGCTTTACCGCGTCCGGCAGCACCGTGGCCATCCCGGCCAGGGAGAGGCCCGACGTGTTGCTCGACAGCACGGCGTCGGGCGCGAGGTGGGGAGCAGCCGCGGCGAGGACCGTCTGCTTGATGGCGAGGTCTTCCTTGACGACCTCGATGACCCAGTCCGCCTCCTTGAGGCGGGCCAGATCGTCGTCGAAGTTGCCGACCTCGATGAAGCCCAGACGCGCAGGCGTGAAGAGCGGGGCCGGTTTCGCCTTGAGCATGGCGTTCACCGAATCCGCCGCGATCCGGTTGCGCACCGCACGGTCCGTGAGCGCGGCTCCGGCAGCCCGCTCGACATCGGTGAGGTCCCTGGGCACGATGTCCAGGACGAGCGAGGGGATACCGGCGTTGGCGAAGTGCGCCGCGATGGCGCTGCCCATGACGCCGGACCCGAGGACGGCCACCCTGCGGACCTGCCGCTGCATGGGGACCCCCGGCTGGAAAACTGAATGAGTATTCAGTACGCTATGTGTGCCCCGCACTGCTGTCAATCAGAGGCGACGCTGGGACAACGTCGGTACTCCGCTGAGCGGTTGTTCACTCCGGAGCTTCAGGGGGATACGGTGAGCGCCAACCGGAAGGAAGCCAAGCGCCTGCGGATTCTGGACGCCGCGGTGCGGGAAGTCGCCCGCCGCGGCTACTACGGCACGACCGTGGCAATGATCGCCGGGCGGGCGGGCGTGGCGGACGGGACCATCTACCTCTACTTCAAGAGCAAGGAAGAGATCCTCGTCAACGTCTTCGAGCGCGCCATGCAGCGCTTCATCGACGCGGCGCGGCAGATCGTGGAGGACGCGGCGAGCGCGGAGGAGCAACTCCGCCGCCTCATCTCGCTCCACCTGACCCTGCTGGGGGAGGATCGGGACCTGGCCGTGATCTTCCAGGTCGAATTCCGCCACACGCTCCACGTGATGCAGCTGCTCTCGCGCGCCCAGTTCCACGAGTATCTCGGGCTCATCGCCCGGGTCGTGGGCGAGGGGCAGCGCGCCGGCGTGTTCCGCACCGACGCGGACCCGCTGCTCACCGCCAAGATGGTGTTCGGGATCCTCGACGAGATGGTGACCGACTGGGTGCTGTCGAGGAAGAACACGCGCATGGCCGCGCGCGCCGAGCCGGTGGCGGAGTTCGTCCTGCGCGGTCTGCGAAGTGCGTGAGGGCGGCCGCGCGCAAACCCGCCGTAATCGGTCGCAAATCCGGCCCGCCGCCCGTTGAGGACACCGGGCCGCCACCCTAGGTTCCGCGCAATCGAGATTTCCGTCACGCTTTCGGAGCGCCGTGGAGCTGACCAAGCTCGGGGGCGTTCAGCTACCTGCCCAAGCCCTACGAGCTGGACAGGCTGATCGAGATCCTGAAGGACGCTTACCAGGCACGTCTCCAGAAGAAATTCGCCACCGACGAGGCGCGGATGGAGAAGATTCTGGCCGCCCGGTACGCCGAGATCCCGCTGGCCATCCTGCGGACGCTCCGCGAGCTGGACGACGGCGAGCGCTAGAATGGTCACGTTCCCGGTCTCCGGCGTCGAGGTCGCCCCGTGGCTCCCGCCGCTCGTGGGCCTCGTGGTCTCGTTCGCCACGTCCATGGCCGGCGTCTCCGGTGCGTTCCTGCTGCTCCCGTTTCAGATGTCATTCCTGGGCTACACGGCGCCGTCGGTGAGCGCCACCAACCACGTATTCAACGTCGTGGCGACCCCGAGCGGCGTGTGGCGGTACGTCCGCGAAGGGCGCATGGTGTGGCCGCTCTGCCTGATGGTGATCGCGGGCGGCGTCCCGGGCGCGTTCGCGGGGGCGCTCGTGCGGATCCACTGGCTCCGCGATCCCGGAGCCTTCAAGGGGTTCGTGGCCCTGGTGCTCCTGGTCATCGGCGGACGGATGGTGCGGGATCTCGTGCGCGGACGGAGCGCCGCAGGCCACGCGGAGGACGCGGAGCGGCGGTTCCAGGCGCTGGCCGGCCACCACCACGACGACGCGTCCGGCCCGTGCG
>DAINBS010000078.1:0-4561 GCA_036732805.1 Gemmatimonadales bacterium
GGTGCTGGTGCGGGCGCCCTCCTATTACGGTTCTTCACTCAGCCCGGCCGCGCTGCTCGAGCACCTGCGGCGCATCGCCGACGGATCGCCGGTGCCGGTGGTTCTCTACAACATTCCCAAGTACACGCACGTGGCACTGCCGGACCAGATGCTCGCTGCGCTGGCGAGCCACGAGAACGTGATCGGCGCCAAGGACTCGTCGGGCGACCTCAAGAACTTCGCGGCCTACACCTCGGCAGTACCGGCGTGGGCGCATTTCATCGGCTCGGGGACCCTGTTCTACTCGGCGCTCGAGCTGGGTGCGGTGGGGGGGATCCTGGGCATCGCGAATGTGGCGCCGGCGCTCGCCCTCGAGGTGTGGGACCGGTGGGAGGCGGGTGACCGGGCCGGCGCCGGCGCGGTCCAGGAGCGCCTGGGGCCCCTCAACAAGCTGGTGGTAGGCGAGCTGGGAGTCCCCGGGGTCAAGGCGGCCATGGACCTGGTTGGCCAGCACGGGGGCCCGGTACGCGCGCCACTCGCCGCACTCGGCGCGCGGGACCGGGAACGCGTCGCGGCGGCCCTGCGGGAGGCCGGGGCGCTGGCGAGCGTGTCGTGAGCGGATCCTGAGGACGCAGGCCCTCGGCCACGCTCTGGCCGCCGAGGCGGCGGCTCCCTTTCCCCGGGCAGCTCCGGGCTGAGGGCCCGCTCTCAGCGGGATTCACGGCACCCTGCGTGATTGACCCCGCCCGGCCGGGCCCCTAATTTGATTCAGAGGATGCCCCGGGAATCCCCCGGGGCTTTTTTTGCGCGCGCGAGGTGGCGGATGTTCGGTCCCAAGCGGCAGTGCGTGGTGGTGGTGGGCGCCCAGTGGGGCGACGAGGGCAAGGGGAAGATCGTGGACGTGCTCGCCGAGCGCGCCGATCTCGTCGTCCGCTACCAGGGTGGCGCCAACGCGGGCCACACCGTGGTGAAGGGTGACGAGGAGTTCATCCTCCATCAGATCCCGTCGGGCATCCTGCACGAGGGCAGCCAGTGCCTGATCGGCAATGGCGTCGTGCTCGATCCCGAGACCCTGGTCCACGAGATGGACGAGCTCGCGGCGCGGGGGGTCCGCGTCGAGGGCCGGCTGCTGGTCTCGGACCGCGCGCACCTGGTGCTCCCCTACCACAAGCTGCTCGACCGGGCCTCGGAGCGGCAGCAGCAGATCGGCACCACGGGGCGCGGCATCGGCCCGGCGTACGAAGACAAGATCGGCCGACGCGGCATCCGCGTCGGTGACCTGCGGCATCTCGATCACGTCGCAGCGCTGATCGCCGAGCGGACCGAGCGGGCCAACCGGCTGCTCGCCATGCTGGAGGTGGAGGAGCGCGCCTCCGCCACGGAGCAGACGGCGCTCATCCGGCGGCTCGCCCCGCGGCTGCTGCCGCTCGTGGCGGACGCGGGCCACATCGTGTGGGGAGCCCTGCGCGCCGGGCGGCGCGTCCTGCTCGAGGGCGCGCAGGGGGCGCTCCTCGACGTGGACCACGGGACCTACCCCTTCGTGACGTCGTCGAACACGACGGCCGGCGGCGCCGCCATCGGCGCGGGCATCGGCCCCACCGCGATCGACACGGTGCTGGGCGTCGTCAAGGCATACACCACGCGCGTCGGCAACGGACCCCTGCCGACCGAAGCGGCGCCGCCTCTGGGCGACCAGCTCCGGTCCCTCGGTGCCGAGTTCGGGGCGACGACGGGACGGCCACGGCGCTGCGGCTGGTTCGACGCGGCCGTCGTCCGGTATGCCGTGCGCGTCAACGGACTCACACACCTCGCCGTCACCAAGCTCGACGTGCTCGACACGTTCGCCGAGATCCCGGTGTGCACCGGCTACCGGGTGGAAGGCGCACCGGTGGACAACGTGCCGTCGGACGCGGAGTCGCTCGAGCAGGTGGAGCCGGTCTACGAGGTGCTCGAGGGATGGCAGCGTCCCATCAGCGGCGCGCGCCGCCTCGCCGACCTTCCACCGCAGGCCCGCGCGTACCTCGACCGGCTCCAGGATCTGGCCGAAACGCCGATCGCGTTCGTGAGCGTGGGCAGCCGGCGGGATCAGATCATCGGGACGTGATCGCCGTTAGCCGTTTGCCGTGAGCCGTTAGCCGTTTGCCGTTGGCTGAAGGGGCCTTCCGTCTTTCCGTCCTTCCGCCCTTCCGTCGTATCTTCCCGCATCGTGTCCCATGTCGTGGTTGTCGGCCAGGCCTTCAAGGGCTCGCTCAGTGCCGCGGATGTCACGCGCGCCCTGGGTGAAGGGGCGGCGGCGGCCGGCGCGGCCACGACGGTGATCGTGGGGAGCGACGGGGGTGACGGTCTGCTCGACGCGATAGCCGCCCCGCGACGCTCCGCGCATCGCGTGACCGGCCCCCTCGGCGAGCCGGTGGAGGCCGCGGTCGGCTGGATTGACGCCCACACGGCGGTCATCGAGTCGCGGCTGGCCTGCGGAGTGGCCCTGATCCCCTGGGAGCGCCGGGATCCCGAGCGCACCACGACGCGCGGGGTGGGGGAGCTCCTGAAGGAGCTCGCCGCAGTCGGCGCCACCGAGGTCATCGTGGGGCTGGGCGGCAGCGCCACGATGGACGGGGGGCTCGGGGCCGCGCGCGCCTGGGGCTGGCGGGCCCGCGACGACCGTGGCGCGGACCTGCCCGACGGCGGCGGGGCGCTCGGCAGCCTCCACGCACTCGAGCCGGGCCAGCCCCTCGGCGTGGCTGTCACGGCACTCACCGACGTGCGCAATCCACTGCTCGGCCCCGCCGGGTCCGCCGTGTTCGCGCGGCAGAAGGGGGCGACGCCCGAGGCCACCGCGCGCCTGGTGGCGGGCCTCCAACGCCTCGTCGATCACTCCGCGCCCTGGAACGGCCCGGCCATCGCGGAACACCCCGGTGCCGGCGCCGCCGGCGGCCTCGGCTTCGGCCTCGCCTGCTTTGGCGGGGCCCGACTCGAGCCCGGCGCCGCCTGGGTGCTCGGTCGTGCGGGCTTCGCCAGGGCGCTGGGCCAGGCGGACGCGGTGGTCGTCGCGGAAGCCACGTTCGATGCCACGTCCCTCGCCGGCAAGCTCACGGGGGAAGTCCTGAGCCAGGCACACGCGGCGGGCGTGCCGGTCGCGGTCGTCACCCCGCGGCCCTTCATCCGGCCGCCCGGCGTGGTCGTCCTGAACAGGCGCGGACATTGGCGGCCGGTGGACGTGGCGACCATGTGCGAGCGCGCCGCGCGGCGCCTGCTTCGCTTGCCGCGGCCCTGATGCCGGACTAACTTCCTCGCCGCTAACGCAACTCCTTACCTTTCATTGAGTTGGGCCACATGGCGAACGCCAACGTCATGGACAAGATCGTCTCCCTCGCCAAGCGGCGGGGATATGTGTTCCAGTCATCCGAGATCTACGGAGGGCTGGGATCGGTGTGGGACTACGGGCCGCTTGGCGTCGAGCTCAAGCGGAATCTCAAGGAGCGCTGGTGGCGCTCGATGATCTACGAGCGGGACGACATCGAGGGTGTGGACGCGGCGATCCTGATGCACCCCAAGGTGTGGGAAGCGTCCGGGCACGTGGCGGGGTTCACCGATCCCCTCGTGGACTGCAAGCAGTGCAAGAACCGGTTCCGGGCGGATGACCCGCGCATCAAGGGCACGCCGGGCGAGCCCGACGCGCAGTGCCCCACCTGCGGCACGAAGGGCAACCTCACGGCGCCGCGGATGTTCAACCTCATGTTCAAGACGTTCATGGGGCCGGTCGAGGAGCAGGCGGCGGTCGTGTACCTGCGTCCTGAGACCGCGCAGGGGATCTACGTCAACTACCTGAACGTGCTCCAGTCGTCGCGCCAGAAGGTGCCGTTCGGGATCGCCCAGATCGGCAAGGCGTTCCGCAACGAGATCACGCCCGGGAACTTCACGTTCCGCACGCGCGAGTTCGAGCAGATGGAGATGCAGTTCTTCGTCAAGCCGGGCGACGACGAGCGCTGGTTCGAGGAGTGGAAAGCCGCGCGCATGCAGTGGCACGTGGACCTGGGCATCACGGCCGCGAAGCTGCGCTTCCACCAGCATACCGCGGACGAGCTGGCGCACTACGCCAAGGCGGCGTTCGACATCGAGTACGAGTTCCCGTTTGGCTGGCACGAGTTCGAGGGGATCCACAACCGGACCGACTTCGACCTCGGCCGACACCAGCAGCATTCGGGCAAGAAACTCGACTATCTCGACCCCGCCACGAACGAGCGGTTCGTCCCGTACATCATCGAGACATCACTGGGCGCCGACCGCCTGGCGCTGGTGGCGCTGGTGGACGCGTATCACGAGGAAGAGGTCGAGGGCGAGCCGCGCGTGGTGCTGCGGTTCCACCCCGCCATCGCGCCGATCAAGGCGGGCGTGTTTCCGCTCGTGAAAAAGGACGGCATGCCGGAGGTGGCCACCCGCATCGCGGCGGACCTCCGCCGCGAGATGCCGGTATTCTACGACGACGGCGGCTCCATCGGGCGGCGGTACCGCCGGCAGGACGAGGCGGGCACGCCGTTCGGCGTCACTGTGGACGGTCAGACGCTTGAGGACCAGACGGTCACGG
>DAINBS010000078.1:4571-6348 GCA_036732805.1 Gemmatimonadales bacterium
ACATGGGGGTCAGTCCTCCCAGGAGAGGTAGCGGCCTCGCTCCGCGACGATGGCTTCACGTCGGGCCGCGGTGAGAAGGTCGGGAGCACCCAGGTGCCTCGCGCCATAGGTGTAGGCAGGGTCGACGCCGTTCGGCGTCACCGTCGACGGTCAGACGCTGGAGGACCAGACGGTCACGGTGCGCGACCGGGACACGCTGCAGCAGACCAGGGTGGGCGTGGACAAGCTGCGGACCTTCCTGCGGGAGCGGCTGGGCTGGTGAGACTCGAGACGCTCGTCGCGCGCGGCGAGCAGCTCAACCAGGCGCTCGGGCGCGAGTGGTACCTCACGGGCGCCGGGCTCAAGCCCGACCCGGCCTTCACGGAGATCTACGATCGGCACGCCGTGCTCCAGGAGGCCGACGCGCTCGCCTGCGCGGCGGAGAGCGGCGTCGCGGCGCTCCGGGAGTGGATCGTCGACCTCCGGGTCGGCCGCCGCGTGGCCCCGTTCGAGGAGCGGCAGCTCGAGTGGGAGCAGCAGGCCGGCCTCACCGTCCACGGGCGTGCGATTCCCTACCTGCGGGCCGGGATCGAGCTGCAGAACTCCCCGGACCGGACCTTCCGCATCGCGCTCGATCAGGAACGCGCCGCCGTCGGCGCGGCGGGCCTCAACGGGCTGCGCCACGACCGCCTGGCGGCGGAACGGGACGTGGTCTGCGCGCTTTCGGGCGACGTGGACTTCGTGCGCGCCGTTGCGCGGCTCTCGGGCATGGACCTGGACACGCTGGCCAGCCAGGCGGCCGCCCTCCTCGACGACACCGCCGATCTGTACGCCGAGGCGCTCGCGCGCCTCACGCGCCGCCGCGTCGGCGTTCCGGCGGGTGAGCTGGTGCGCGCGGACTCCGCGTGGGCGTTCCGCGCCGACGCGTATGACTCGGCCTTCCCCCAGGACCGGATGCGGGACACCGCCGTTCGCCAGATGCGCGAGATGGGCCTCGATGCGCTGGCCGGGGGCCGGATCACGGTGGACACCGAGGAGCGCCCCGGCAAGCAACCTCGGGCGTTCTGCGTTCCGGTGCGCGTCCCGTTCGAGGTGTACCTCGTGCTGCGGCCATCCGGCGGCCACGGCGACTACCGCACGTTCTGGCACGAGCTGGGACATGCCATGCATTTCGCCGCGGTGGACCCCGGGCGCCCGTTCCACGAGCGCTGGCTCGGGGACAACTCGGTGACCGAGGCGTTCGCGATGCTGTGGGACCACCTGACGCTCGATGCCGGGTGGTTGGGGCGATACACGGAGATGGGGGAGAAAGGGCGGAGCGGGCGGAAAGGGCGGATTGCCGACCTGCAGTTCGAGCTGGCGGTGTCCGAGCTGCACCTGCTGCGGCGGTATGCCGCCAAGCTCGCCTACGAGATGGCGCTCCACCGAAGCGACTACGGGCCCGCCATGGCGGACGAGTACGCGGAGCGGATCTCCGCCGCGACGGGGTTCCGCTACGTCGGCGAGGATTACCTCCGCGACGTGGACCCGGGGTTCTACGCGGCCCGCTATCTCCGCGCCTGGCAGCTCGAGGCCACGCTCGCATCCGGGTTGGTCGAGCGGTTCGACGAGGACTGGTATCGGAATCCCCGAGCGGGCACGTTCGTTCACGCCCTCATGGAACCTGGCCAGGCGAACCCAGCTGATGAAGTCGCGCGACTGATCGGCCGTCCGGGGCTCTCCTTTGCGACGGCGATCGCCCGGCTCACGCCGCGCAGGTCGTCCTGAACCAGGCGGGGATCTCGTTCGACAAGAAGAG
>DAINBS010000078.1:6358-10789 GCA_036732805.1 Gemmatimonadales bacterium
GGCTCACGCCGTTCCTCGCCTGATCCCGATGGACTTCCGCGAGTTCGAGCGACTGGTCCGCCGCCTCGCCCGGGAGATCCCTGACGAGTACATGGACGGGATCGCTGCCATTGACGTGAGTCCCAAGACGATCCCGCACCCCGTGCGGGCGGACGTCTACACGATGGGCGAGTGCGTCCCGCTCCACGGTGAAGGGGATGAAGTGCAGTCGCGCGTCGTGCTGTACCACGGGTCCTTCCGCGCCCTGGCGGGAATCCGCGGCGACTTCGCGTGGCGCGAGGAGGCGTGGGAGACCCTGACCCACGAGCTGCGCCACCATCTCGAGTGGCGCGCCAACGCCGACGCGCTCGAAGCCTTCGACTGGGCCGCCGAGCAGAACTTCGCCCGGCAGGAAGGCCAGGAGTTCGATCCCCTGTTCCACCTGTCTGGCGAGCGCGTGGACGAAGGCGTGTACCGCATCGACGATGACGTGTTTCTCGACCGCATCGTGCGGCGGCGGCCCGCGGGGGTCGAGCTGACCTGGCACGGCGCCGCGTACCGGGTCGAGGTGCCGGACATTTCGCTCCCCGCGTTCGTCACGCTGGAAGGGCTGCGTGACCCTGCGCCGGGCGACGTGGTCCTGGTGCTCCGGCGGCGGGGACGGCTGTGGGACCTCGCGCGCCGTCCGTGGCCTCCCACCCGGAGCACGGCCCGGGCCGTTCCGGCGCGATAGGCGGGCTGGTAGCGGCCCGGACCGGGGGATTAGCTTTCTCCGTCACGCGCCGCACCCACCGGGGGCCCCAAGGAGCCGATCCCATGATGCACGAAATGGTGACCTCACTTCCCGGCGCGGAGGTGCTGCTCCGGGCCAAGGTCTTCTTCGCCGAGCGTGTCCCTCACTTCGGCGCGTTCCTGGAGAAGGAAGGGGCCACGTGGGCGTCGTTCCGCGGGCAGGGTGGGGAGGAGATCGCGGTCGCGGTGTTCCCCGCGGAAGGGGGCACCAGGGTCCGGGCGTCGTCCCTGCTCTTCAACCAGACGGTGGCGCGGTTCCTCTCGACGCTGCCGGCCACCGATCAGGAGGCCGCGTGACCACCGGAGCCGCCGTGCACTTGCGCGTCACGGTGACCGACACGTGGGATACCGTGGCGCTCGAAGCCGAGCCTAACACGTCCGTGGCCGACGTGAAGCAGCAGGCGCTGCGCGGCGCGATGGGCCGCCCGGTCACGGCCGAGGACTACGTCGTGAAGTTCAGGGGCGGTCTCGTGATCGACGAACGAAAGACGGTCGGTGACCTCGCGATTCCCGACGGGGCGGCCCTCATCGTCCTCCCCGCCCGACGCCATCCCATCCGCTAGCCCGTCCCACCGGGCGCCCGGACGCACGGTCACGCTCGTCGCCGTCGGGTTCCTGCTGCTGGATGCCGCCCTGCTCGCGGCGGCAGGGGTGTGGGCGGCCCGTCCCGCGCTCATCGGCTGGAGTCTCGCGTTCGTGCTCGGGGCCGGCGGGGTGCTGCTGCTCCGCCGCCGGCACGTGCGGAGCCTGCGTGAGATCGCGCAGGCGCGGGCGATGCTTCGGAAGGAGCTGCGTTCAGTGAAGGCACCCGAACGTGCGGACCCCGGGCCATGACCGGCACCCCCATCACCGTGCTGCACCACCCGGCCACTCTCGCACACGACAACGGGCCGGGACACCCGGAGTCTCCGGCGCGCATTCGAGCCATCCTGGACGCGCTGCGCACCGGCCCGTTGGCGACCCGGCTCGCGTTCCAGGAGGCACCTGCGGCGGAGCGCGACGCGCTGGAGCGCGTACATCCGCCGCGGTACCTCGACCGGATCGAGGCGCTCGCCCGCGCTGGTGGCGGGCGGCTCGATCCCGACACGGTGGCGAGCCCCGGGAGCTGGGAGGCCGCGCGTCGAGCGGCCGGCGCGGCGATCGCCGCCGCGCGGTCGGCGCTGGACGGAGTCCCCGCGTTCGCGGCCGTCCGACCGCCGGGGCACCACGCGCTGGCCGAGCGGGCGATGGGGTTCTGCCTGCTCAACAACGTGGCGGTGGCGGCGTACTCGGCGCTCGGCGACGGCTGCGAGCGCGTCCTGATCGTGGACTGGGACGTGCACCATGGGAACGGGACGCAGGCCCTCGTCGAGCGCGACGCGCGCGTGCGCTACGTGTCGCTGCACCAGTGGCCGCTCTATCCGGGCACCGGGCGCGCGGAGGAGCGCGGGGTGGGCAACGTCTTCAACGTGCCGCGTCCACCGGGCCTCCCGCGCGCCGAGTACCTCGAGGCGCTGCACGGCGCCGTCGAACAGGCGACCGCCGGCTGGCGACCGGACCTCCTGCTGATCTCCGCCGGCTTCGACGCCATGGCTGGCGATCCGCTCGCCGGGTTCACGCTCGAGCCGGACGACTACGCGGAGTGGGTCACGCGGTGGCGTGACCTCGACGTTCCCATCGCGTCGGTGCTCGAGGGCGGCTATGCGCCGGCCCGCATCGCCGCGGCCGCGCAGGCCCACCTGGCCGCGCTGTGAGGGGTGTGCGGTGGCCGGCGTGATCCCGGCGGCATGCCGGGTGGCACTCCCGCTTCCCGCCCCGCAGCCGTACTGGTACGCGCTGCCTCCCGCGCTTGCCGACCGCGTCCGTCCCGGGGCACGGGTGGTGGTCCCGGTGCGGGGGCGCGAGATGGTGGGTGTGGTCACCGCAGTCGGGGATCCTCCCGCGGTTGCCCTGCGGCCGGTCCTGCTGGCTCCCGACCCGGCCCCCCTGGTCCCCCAGTCCCTGCTCGAGCTGGCCGGCTGGGTGGGCCGCTACTACGCCGCGCCGCACGGCCTCTGCCTGCGGGCCATGCTCCCCGGCCCGCTCTGGGGTGAGTCGCGCCTCGTGGCATGCATCGCGGGGGAGCCGGCGGCGGGGGGCGGGACGGGCGTCGAGGTCTACGCGGCGCTCGAGCGCCTCGGAGGACGCGCCGCCGCGAGCCGCCTGGCCCGCGCGGTTGGACGGCCGGTTTGGGACGCGCTCCAGCGTCTCGCGCGCCTCGGGGCCATCACGCTCGAGACCGAGGCGCCCGTCCTGGGGCCCGGGGCCGGGACGGAGCGCGTGGTCGTGCTCACCCGGGCGCTGCCGTCCCTGCTCGAGCGCGATCGGCTGTTCGGACGGGCGCGGCGCCAGCGGGCCGCGTACGAAGCGATCGATGCCGCCGGGGGTGAGGCGGCGTGGACGCAGCTGGTGCGCGTGCAGGGGTTTGCGCCGGCGGTGCTGCGGGGGCTGGTCGAGCGGGAGGTGGCGCGCATCGAGGAGCGGACCCACCTGCGCGATCCCTTCGCCGACGCCGCCGTCGAGCCGCCGGCCAGCCCGAGCCCCGCGCAGGAGTCGGCGATCGGCGCGCTCGACGGCATGCCCCCCGGCGGCGCCGGCCTCCTGTTCGGGGTGACGGGCAGCGGGAAGACGCTGGTGTATCTCGAGGCGGTGCGGCACGCGGTGGACGCCGGTCGCGGTGCCATCGTGCTCGTCCCGGAGATCGCGCTCACCCCCCAGACCATCGCGCGGGTGCGTGGGGTGTTCGGCGGTGGTGTCGCCGTGATGCACAGCGCGCTGTCCGACGCGGAGCGCGCCGACGCGTGGCGGTCCATCGCTTCGGGGGCCCGGCGGGTGGTCGTCGGAGCCCGCTCCGCGGTGTTCGCTCCCGTCAGCGATCTCGGGTGCATCGTGCTGGACGAGGAGCACGACACGAGCTACAAGAACGGCGAGGTGCCGCGGTATCATGCCCGCCGGGTGGCGCTCGCGCGCGCCCGGATCGAAGGCGCCCGGGTGATCCTGGCGAGTGCCACCCCCGCGCTCGAAACCTGGGCGGCGCGGGACCGGCTGCGGGTGGTCACCCTGCCCGAGCGGGTGGGTGCCCGCCCGATGCCCCCGGTCCGCCTGCTCGACCTCACGGTGGCCGACCGGGTTTTCGAGGCCGGTGCGCTTCCCTGGACACGGGTGCTCGATGATGCGGTCCGGGGACGACTCGCGGCGGGCGATCAGGTGCTGCTGCTGCTCAACCGGCGGGGTCTTGCGCATTTCCTTCAGTGCTCGGGGTGCGGCTTCGTCTGGGAGTGCGAGCACTGCTCGATCGCGCTGACGGTGCACCGCACCCCCGCGGGGCTGCGGTGCCATTACTGCGGAGCCGAGCACGCGATCCCCGCCGCGTGCCCGGCGTGCGGACACGAGGCGCAACGCGCGCGCGGCGTCGGGACGCAGCAGCTCGAGCAGTGGCTGGCCGCGCGGTTCCCGGCCGCCCGGCTGGCGCGGATGGATGCCGACACGACCGGGACGAAGTGGTCGCACGCCCGCATTCTCGACGCCGTGCGGGCCGGGGACGTGGATATTCTCTTCGGCACGCAGATGATCGCGAAGGGGCTCGACTTCCCGAACGTGACGCTGGTGGGAGTGGTGGACGCCGACACGGGGCTGCACGTG
>DAINBS010000079.1:0-10740 GCA_036732805.1 Gemmatimonadales bacterium
CAACGTCCCGGGCCAGCTCGATCAGGCGGGGCTCGTGGACGCCGTGGCGCGCGCCGCGTTCGACGTGTCGGTGGCTGCGCGGCTCCGCGTCGACGTGCATCACTTCCGCTTGGCGCGGGAGCGGGGCGGGGAGCATACCCTCGGCACCGAGCTCGATCTCGTCGGCACGTGGGCCATGGCCAAGTACGCCGGATTCGAGGCGGGCGCCTCCCTCTTCCTGCCGGCGGACCCCCTCGCGACCCTGCTGCCCGCGTTCGCCGATGGAGTCGACCCGACTTACTGGGGGTACGTCCAGCTCACGGTGCGGTGGCCGTAGGGGAGGGATCGAGGGATGGAGTGATCGAGGGATAGGGGTCTCCTGCGTCCTTCCCCGTCGTTCCCGTCGCTCACGGAGGTGCCATGACAAGCTCGACTGCCGAGTCCGCTACCTCCCGCCTCCGGGAGGAGCACGTCCGCATTCTCGAGGTGGCCGACGCGCTGGCGTCGCTCGTTGCCGCGGCGGGCGACGATCGCTGGGACCTCGACGCGTTCACCGACTGCGTCACGTTCATCCGGCTGTTCGCCGACGCCTGCCACCACGGGAAGGAGGAAGACCTCCTCTTCCCGGAGCTGGAGAAAGCCGGCCTGCCCCATGACCAGGGGCCGATCGCGGTGATGCTGCACGAGCACCAGCAGGGCCGGCTGTTCGCGCGCCACATGGCCGGAGCGCTCGATGGCGCCCGCGCCGGCGACCCGCAGGCCCGAGCGACGCTGCGGAACGCCGCGACTGGTTATGTCAACCTGATCCGAGGGCACATCTCCAAGGAAGATCACGTCCTCTTCGCGATGGCGGACCAGGCCGTGCAGGGATCCGCCTGCCGATCGCTGTGCGCCGGGTACGGGGCGGTGTGCGCCCGCCGGTTCGAGGGCCACAGCAAGGAGCAGCTCCAGGATCTGGGGGAGCGGATCCGGGAACGCGCCCTGCGCGCGTAGTTCGGGCGCCGCCCCGGGGGCCCGCCGCCGAAGAAGCCGCCGCATATTGGGGGATCATGGGCGCCCCCGACCTGCCACCTCCCGACGAGCGCGAGCTCGACGAACGCCTGAGTCGACCCACGCCGCAGGACGTGGCCGCCATGCGTCGCCTCGAGGGCGACATCCTGGTGCTCGGCGCCGGCGGCAAGATGGGGCCGAGCCTGGCCAGGCTCGCGCGCCGGGCCACCGACGAGGCCGGGGCGCACCGCCGGGTGACCGCGGTCTCCCGCTTCCGGCACGGCGACCTCGCGACTCAGCTTGCGGCCGGCGGCGTCGAGACCATCTCCTGCGACCTGCTCGATCCGGACGCGGTGGCCCTCCTGCCGGAGGCGGCGAACGTCGTGCTCATGGCCGGGCGGAAGTTCGGCACGGGCGGCGACCCCTCGCTCACGTGGGCGATGAACGCGTACCTCCCCACCCTGGTGGTCCGTCGCTTCCCCGAGGCGCGCGTGGTGGTGTACTCGACCGGCAACGTGTATCCCCTCGTGCCGGTCGGGAACGGCGGATGCCGCGAGGACCACGACCTCGCGCCAATCGGCGAGTACGCGCAGTCGGCGCTGGCCCGTGAGCGGCTCGTCACGTTTCTCGCGGGCATTCAGGAGAACCGCGTCGCCATCCTCCGGATCAACTACGCGGTGGAGCTGCGCTACGGCGTCCTCAGGGACCTCGCGGACCGCATCAGCGCGCAGCGGCCGGTGGACCTCACCATGGGTTGGGTGAACCTCATCTGGCAGCGCGACGCCAACGCGGTCGCGCTCCGCTGCCTCGCCGGGGCCGCGTTACCGCCGCTGGTGCTCAATGTGACCGGACCCGAGACGCTCCGGATTCGGGAGCTGGCGGAGAGGATCGCCGCGCGGCTCGGCATCGAGCCGTCGTTCGACGGGCTGGAGGCCGACACCGCCCTGCTCAGCGACGCGTCCCGATGCCGCGCCCTGTTCGGTCCGCCCACGCTGGGTCCGCTGACCCTGTGCGACTGGGTCGCCGACTGGGTGCGCGAAGGAGGCCGATCGCTGGGGAAACCCACCCACTTCGACGAGCGGGGGGGAGCGTTTTGAGGCCCGCCGTGACGACGATGCTGCTGGGAGGCCTCGTCATCCCGGCCCACCCCCTGGCGCTCACCGCCGGGCGTCGGCTGGACGAGCGGCGGCAGCGCGCCCTCACGCGCTACTATCTCGACGCCGGCGCCGGGGGACTCGCGGTGGGCGTGCACACCACCCAGTTCGGCATCCGCGATCCGAAGGTCGGGTTGCTCGAGGAGGTGCTGGCGCTCGCCCGCGAGACCGGCGGCGCCTGGACGGATCGGCCCGTCGTGTATGTGGCTGGCACCGTGGGAGAGACGCGGCAGGCGACGGCCGAGGCGGCCTTGGCCGCCCGGCTCGGGTACGACCTCGTGCTGGTATCGCTGGGCGGCCTGGACGCGGTGTCCGTTCCAGGGCTCGTGGCCCATGTGCGGGCCGTTGGCGAGGTCCTGCCGGTCATGGGGTTCTATCTCCAGCCCGCCGTGGGGGGGCGCGATCTGCCGTACGCGTTCTGGCGGGCGCTGCTCGAGCTGGACTGCGTGGTCGCCCTCAAGGTTGCCCCGTTCGACCGGTACCGCACGCTCGACGTGCTGCGCGCCGTGTGGGACGCGGGGCGCGCGGCGGATGTGGCGCTCTACACGGGCAACGACGACCACATCCTGCTGGACCTGCTGACCCCGCACCGGTTCGGTCCCGGCGAGCCCGTGCGCTTCACGGGCGGTCTGCTGGGCCAGTGGGCGGTGTGGACCCGGACGGCCGTGGCACTCCACGCGGACTGCCGGGCCCTGGCGGTGGCGGGGCGTCCGCCGTCGCTCGACCTGCTCGCGCTCGCCGCCCAGCTCACCGACGCGAACGCGGCGATCTTCGACGCCGCGCACCGCTACGCCGGGTGTCTGCCCGGCATCCACGAAGTGCTCCGGCGGCAGGGTCTGCTTGCCGGGACGTGGTGCCTCGATCCCGCGGAACGGCTGTCCCCCGGCCAGGTGGACGAGATCGACCGCGTGTGCCGCGCCTATCCCCACCTCACCGACGACGGGTGGGTGGCCGAGCACCTCGACCGATGGCTGGCATGAACTCGCGACGCGGTCGCCTGCCCGTGGTGCCCGGCCGGTTGCCGCTCACATCCCCGGGGGCCCCCCCGGCGCTGGCTGGAACTCGAACGCCGCCGGCGGTTCCGCGCCCATGAGGTGCTTCACGAAGTAATCCCAGCGCCGCCGCATCATGTAGGAGCTGGCCCGGCCGTACCCATGCCCTGCGTTGGGGAAGATCAGGAGATCGAAGTCCTTGTTGGCCTTGATCAGCTCGTCCACCACCAGATAGGTGTTGTACGGCGGGACGTTTCCGTCCATTCCGCCGTGGGCGAGCAGGAGCTTTCCCTTGAGGCTCGCGGCGTGCGTCTGGTTGGCCTCGGCGGCGTAGGTGTCGCCGGCGCCGCTGCGCACGAGCAGCCCCTGGTAGCGTTCGCCCCAGTCGTCCTCGTAGTTGCGCTGGTCGTGGTTCCCCGACTCCGAGATCCCGACCTTGAAGAAGTCCGGATACCGGAACATCGCCGCCGCCGCGGCGAACCCGCCCCCGGAATGGCCCCAGATGCCCACGCGGTCGAGGTCGATCCACGGGTAGCGCGCGCCGAGCTGGCGGATTCCCGCCACCTGGTCGGGGAGCGTGTTGTCCCCCATGCGGCCGTAGTAGGTGTCGTGGAACGCCTTGGATCGTCCGGGCGTGCCCATCCCGTCGATCGCGACCACGACGAACCCCAGCTCGGCGAGCGCCTGATGATCGCTGCGCGCGGCGGAAAAACTGCGCGAACCGACGCTCCCGCTCTGCGGTCCCGGGTAGATGTAGTCCACGATCGGGTACTTCGCGGTCGAGTCGAGGCGTGACGGCGTGAACATCAACCCGTAGACGTCGGTCGTGCCATCCCGTCCCTTCACCGTGATGGGAGTGGGCGGATGCCACCCGGCGGCGACGAGGCGCGAGATGTCCGCCCGTTCCAGCGGCATCACGACGCGACCGCGGAGGTCGCGCAGCACGCTGACCGGCGGCGTCGTGGGCGTCGAGTACGTGTCGACGAACCACCGGCCCCCCGGTGCCATCGTAATCGCGTGATCCGCGTCCTCCGGCGTGAGGAGGGTCTGGCCCCGGCCATCGAGACCGATGCGGTAGAAGTGCCGGAAGTACGGGTCCCGCCCCGGCTCCTTGCCCTGACCCGTGAAGTAGACGGTCCGCGCGGCCTCGTCCACGTGGATGATGTCCACCACGTTGCCGTCGCCCGTCGTGATGGGATGCTTGAGCTGGCCGGTCGCGAGATCGTAGCGGTACAGGTGGACCCAGTTGTCGCGCTCCGACCACCAGATCAGCTCGTTCGACGCGGGCAGGACCCGCCAGTTCTCGGTGCCGCTCGCGTCGCCGACCTGGGTCTCGGCGCGCTCCTCGAGCAGCGTCCGCACGGCACCGGTGGTCGCGTCCGCCACGCGCACCCAGGCCTGCTTGTGGTCACGCGACGTGGAGACGAACGCGAGCGCCGATCCGTCGGGGTACCACAGGAGATCGCACAGCCCGTCGCCGCAGGCGATGTGGTCGGACACCATCGAACGGTGGGCGTCCGGCGGCATCTGGAGGCGTACGACACGCGGCGCGTCCGGTCCATCCACCTCGATGACGACGCGGTGGATACGGAAGATGACGCTGTCCTCGGGCAGCGGGTACTTCCACGCCTCGAGCCGCGGGTGGCCGACATTGGTGGACGCGAGGTACATCTCGCCCACGCCGCGCCCGTCGTGCTGGAACGTCGCCACCCGCTTCGAATCCGGCGACCAGGTCACGACCGGGCGGTCGCTCTTCACCCACCCGGCGTTGTTGGTCGCGTAGCCGAAGTCCCGCACGCCGTCGGTGGTGAGCGGCCGCTCGGCCCCCGTCGCGAGGTCCCGGAGCCAGAGGTTGTGCTCGCGGATGAACACGGCGCGGGTGCCGTCGGGCGAGGGAATCGCGTTCCGCTCCGGGCGTGGCGGGGCCGCCTCCTTCGTGCAGCCGGCAGGGCGCAGCGTGCAGCGGAAGCGTGCGGACGCGACGGTGAACGTGATCGCCGCCCCGTCGGGGGTGAACTCGAAGGCGCGGAAGGGCAGGTCGAGCGGGGCGTACGTGGTCCCCGCCGCCTGGGAGAGCGCGGCCGCGAGCTGGTCGTGATCGAACGCCCGGCGCCGCGTCCGTCGCGCCGGGTCCACCAGCACGAATTCCGCCCCGCCGGCGATGTCGTTGCGATACCAGAACCGCCCGTCCGCGAGCCACGCGGGCTGGACCGACGCGCCGGTGACGAGCGGGGCCGTGTGCTGTCGCAGGAACCGCTCGGCGCGCGCGTAGTCGTCGGCGGTGAGCGCCGCGGGGCGTCCCTCCTGGGCGAGGAGTGGGGCCGCCATCAGGGACAGGAGGAGCAGGACGGGGACACGCATGGGGATCTCTCGGGTGCGGATGGACAATCTGCCACGCCGGCCGCCGTGACCGGCCGCCACATGATAGGGGCGCGTTCGGCGTTCGGCTACCGCTGGGGATCGTCCGCCGCCGCGCCGCCGCGCAGCCGCTGCCGCACCGCTGCCGCGAGCCTGAGCCCCACTTCGGCCTCCTCGTCCACGACGGCGTGCGCTCCCGCGAGGTCGAGCTGCCACCGGTGGATGTGGTAGCGGGAGCGCGCGATCACCAGCGTCTCCGGCGCGACGGCCCGCAGCAGTTCGACGATCCGGCGCGCCGCACCCGGATCCGGCACGGTGACGACGACCGCGGCCGCGCCGTGCACGTGCAGACTCTCCAGCACTTCCTCCTGGCTTGCATCCCCCAGCACGACCGGCAAGCCGTACCCGTCCGCCCCGTCCGCGGCCCGCGGATTGAGATCGGAGACCACGATCGGCAGGCCGGGTTCGTCGAGCATGGCTTCGGCGATCCGCTGGCCGGCCGGGCCGAACCCGATGATGACCAGGTGGCCCTCCACCGGCACGCGCGACGGGTGGCCGGCGGCGTCGCCGTCCCGGACGGTCGCCGGCATCCGGCCGCCAACCGCGGCCGCGAGGCGCGGCGCGAGCGTCACGAGGAACGGCGTCAGGAACAGCGTGGTGACGAGGGTCGCCACGACCAGGTCGAACAGGTCGGCGTCGATCAGCCCGCGCTCCTGCGCGAGCGCCGCCACGACGAGCGAGAACTCCCCGACCTGTGCCAGCACGAGCCCCGTGGCGAGCGCCTGCCCCGGCGGGACACGGAACAGCCGCACGGCACCCGCGGCGAGCGCGGTCTTCCCGACGACGACGGCCACCACGACCGCCAGCAGGAGCGGGGCGTGCGCCGCGACCCAGGCCGGGTTGGTCAGCATACCGATGGCGCCGAAGAAGAGTGTCACGAACAGCGTGCGGAGCGGGACGACGTCCGCACGGATCTGCGTGGCGTACGGCGACTCCGCCAGCAGCATGCCCGCCACGAAGCTGCCGAGGACCGGCGAGAAGCCCAGCGCGTGCGAGATCCAGGCGGCCCCGACGGCCGAGATGATGGCGAGCAGGATCGGCAGATCCCGATTGGCCGCCGCCGCGTGCCCGCCGAGCAGCCGCGGGAGGACGTGATTGAGCACGAGCCACATACCCACCACGAGCAGGGCGCCCACCAGCATCTCGCGCTCGAGCCGCAGCATGATCTCGCCCGGGGTGCCTCCGGCCCCCATGGCCGTGATGCCGAGCATGATCGGGACGACGGCGATGTCCTGGAGCAGCAGGATGCCGAGGGCGTTGCGGCCGTGGATCGCGTCCAGCTCGGCCCGGCGCGCCAGCAGCCGGACGACCGCCGCGGTGGAGCTCAGCGAGGCCATGACCCCGATGACGACGGCTGTCGCGAACGGGACACGGGCCGCGGCCGCGAGCCCCGCGAAAACCACGCCGGTCACCACGACCTGGAGGGACCCGCCACCCAGCGCGATCGGCCCGACCGCGCGCAGCCGCCGCCACGAGAACTCGAGCCCGATGGTGAACAGCAGCAGGGTCACGCCCAGCTCGGCCATGGCCGACACGGCAGTGCTGGTGGCGAGCAGATTGAGGGCGTTGGGCCCGAGCAGCGTGCCCGCGAGCAGGTACCCGAGCAGCGCGCTCATACGGAACCGCTCGAACAGGGATCCGAGCAGCATGGCCGCGGTGAGCAGGATGAGGATGTCGAGGAGTGAGGTCCAGGCTGGCATCGCGCGATCCGGGCTCCCGGCGGCGGGGTCCAGCGCGCCGCACGCGGCAACCTAACACCCGGATGCCGCGCTCCGCAGCGCCCGCGCGGCCCGGCCGCCGCGGCGTGGACGTGCCGCCGTGCGACAACGGGTGTATCATCCCCACCATCCCAGGGGGCCGGCGCCATGACGACGGATGGGACGGTCGCACAACCGGGCAGGGTGAGTCACGCGCCGGACGGCCTCGTGACGGCGGCCGCCCGTCCGCCGCTCGCGCGGAAACTCGGGCTCTTCCCGGCCACCAACATCGTCGTGGCCAACATGGTGGGCGCCGGGATCTTCACGACCTCGGGACTGCTCATGCAGCAGCTGGGCGATCCGGGGCTCATGCTCGTCCTCTGGATCGCCGGGGGCGTGCTGGCCCTGAGCGGCGCGCTGTGTTATGGCGAGCTTGCGGCGGCCATGCCCAGGGCGGGCGGCGAGTACGCCTACCTCGCCGAGCTGTTCCACCCCCTGCTCGGATTCCTCACCGGCTGGGTGTCGTTCTTCGTCGGCTTCTCGGCGCCGCTCGCCGCCTCGTCACTCGGGTTCAGCGAGTACGTGGGGCGGGCGCTGCCACAGCTGGTGGACGGCGCTGACGCGGTGTTCGCGCGCAAGGCGCTGGCCATCGTGATCATCACCCTGCTCGCCATCGTGCACCTGCGCGGCGTGGACTTCGGCGCCCGCGTGCAGAACGTCCTGACGGTGGGCAAGGTGGTGCTCATCGCCGGCCTGATCGCGGCGGGGTTCGCGCTCGGAAGCGGCACCCTGGACGACCTGGCCCGGCCCACGGCCGACGCGCTCCGTCCGGTGGGCTGGAAGTCCATCGGCCTCTCCCTCATGTGGATCATGTTCGCCTACAGCGGCTGGAACGCGTCGGCGTACGTGGGCTCCGAGATTCGCGACCCCGAGCGCACCCTGCCCCGGTCGCTCCTCGTGGGCACGGGCGTCGTGATCCTGCTCTACGTGGGCCTGAACCTGCTGTTCGTCTATGCGACCTCGCCCGCGGAGCTCGAAGGGGTGATCGCGGTGGGCGGGCTCGCGGCCTCGCGCCTGTTCGGCCCTACGGCCGAGACGGTGATCTCGGGGCTCATTGCCTTCGCGCTGCTCTCGTCCATCTCCGCCCTGATCATGCTCGGCCCGCGGGTCTACTACGCCATGGCCAAGGACGGCTACTTCTTCCGGGCGGTGGCCGACGTCCATCCCGTCACCCGGGTGCCGTCCACGTCCATCGTGCTTCAGTGCCTCATTGCCGGCGTCATGGTGATGTCGGGCACGTTCGACCAGATCCTGACCTACATGGGGTTCTGCCTCGGGATCTTCCCGATCGTCGCGGTGATCGGGCTTTTCCGGCTGCGCCGCGCCGGGCCGAGTCCGTACCGGATGCCGGCGTTCCCGCTGCCGCCGCTGCTGTTCGCGGTCGCGAGCGTCGTGATGCTCGTGCTCGCCTTCCTCGAGCGGCCCATGGAGTCGTCCATCGCCATCGCCACCGTCGTGGCGGGCGTCCCGTTCTACCTGCTGTTCCGCCGCTCGCGCCGCGCCGTCGAGGCGCAGCCGGGAACGCCCGCGCCATGACGGCGGGCGGATCGGGTGAGCCGCGCGTGGCGCCCCGGCATCCTCTGCGCCGCTGGCTGCCGGTCGTGCTGGTGGCACTCGCTGTCAGTCCCGGCGCGGCCCGGGCCCAGGAGTCCGAGCTCGATACCCGGGTCGCGCGCTTTCTCGAACGGCACCGGTATGGGTGGCGGGACATGAACGTGCCCGCCACGGACGGTCAGGTGCTGCACGATCTGATCGTCGAGCACGGGTTCACCCGCGCCCTCGAAATCGGGACGTCCACCGGGCATTCGGCCATCTGGATCGCCTGGGCGCTGAGCAAGACGGGCGGGCGCCTGGTCACGATCGAGATCGACGAGGCCCGCCATCGGGAGGCGCTCGAGAACTTCGCGACAGCGGGCCTCGCGGACTACATCGACGCCCGGCTCGCGGATGCCCATACGCTGGTCCCGGAGCTGGAGGGACCGTTCGACTTCGTGTTCGTGGACGCGGACAAGGAGTGGTACACCAGCTACTTCCGCGCGGTGCTCCCCAAGCTCGCCCCTGGCGGGTGCTTCACCGCGCACAACATCTCGAGCCGGCGGATCGGCTGGGTGGCGGAGTTCCTCGACGCCGTGGAAGCGACTCCCGACCTCACCACCGAGATCGTCGGGTCCATGCACTCGGGGATCTCGGTGAGCTGCCGGCGTTAGCCTAGCGCAGGAGCCCCAGCCGCCACGTGACCGACACGCTCACGTCCGGCGCCGTGTCCGTCAGGCCGACCGATCCCAGCAGCCCGACGCTGCCGCCCCGGCCCGCCAGCCGCAGCAGACTGAACGTGCCCGACACGCTCGTCGGAAAGCCCGCGATGGCGGGGGTCGCGCCCGAGATGCCCGCCGAGAGTCCCCATCCGCCACCGGCGAGCACGGAGACCGTGCCGCCGAACAGCACCGGGTTCTTCAGGTCGAGTCCCGGCGGATCGCCCAGGCGCCAGTAGCCGCCGTCCAGGCCCAGCATCACCCGTGAGCTGACGATCACCGATCCGGAGACCGTACCGCCGACATCCCACGCTCCGGTGCCGAAGCTCGCGGTGTCCACGACCGGGATCTTCACCGTCCCGGCTACGGCGAGCCCCACCCGCCTGCCGCGAACCCCGAACACGGTGGCCGACACGAGGGGGTCCCCGGTCGCCCACCGGTAGCCGGTGGCCGCCGAGGGCGGGACCGCTACCGGATCGCCGTCGGCGAGCGCGAGCCCGAATGACGGCGGCGCGACCTCGTGCCGTCGGGTGCGGTCACGCCGTGACCGCTCCAGGGAGGAGTCGGCGACGGCGCCGCTGGAGGATCCGCCGGTCGGGATGTACCCGGTGGCGGTGGCCGCCAGCAGCGTCGAGTTCTGATAGAAGACCGGGAAGCCGGCCCGAAGCGTCACCGGCCCCGCTCCGAAGGCGAACCCGGTGGTGACGTTCCAGCTCGAGGTCCGCTGCGTGAAGATGTACGTCCCGGTGGCGAGCCCCGCGCTGCCTTCGTAGTGCAGGGTCTGCGCGCCCATCGAGGGCGCCAGCGCCGCGAGGCTCAATGCCACCAGAACGCATCGCATTACTGCGGCCCGATCATCGCCCGCAGCGCGGTCTGGACCTGCTCCATCTCGCGCATGGCGTTCTGTAGCCGTTCCTGCATCTGTGCCATCTGCCGCAGGCGCTGCTCGGAGCCGGCGAACTCCGGATCCTGGTGCAGGCGCTCCATGCTGCGCACCATCTCGCGCATCCGCACCGTGGCCTGTTCCATCGACTCCCCCATCTGCTGCAGCTGCTGGTGGGCCTGTTGACGCACCATGGCCTGGTTCGTCTCCCGTACCTGCTGCATCAGCCGCTCGTTCTGCTGCTGCATGGCCTGGAGGCGTTCCTGCTGCTGCCTGCGCATCTGGTCCTGTTGCTGCTGCGCCTGCTGTTGGGCC
>DAINBS010000080.1:0-10495 GCA_036732805.1 Gemmatimonadales bacterium
ACGCCCGCCCCGAACGCCGAACTCGCGACGCCGACCGAGCTCTCGTCCCACTCGGCGCCGAAGGCCTCGCCTGACCGGAACGCGGCCTTGGCCTGGTGCCACATCATCCGGCGGCCCGGACCGCTCGCCGGAATGGCGCTCGGCTGATTCGCGTCGCCGATGGCGGCGAACCCGCCCTGCGGCTGGAGCACGAACGAGCTGGGGATCGGCGCCGGCGGGACGGGACCCGTGCGCGGGCCGGCCCCGCCGGTGGACGCGGGGTTGAAGGTGAAGTCCCCCGAGTTGCCGGCGCTGTCGCGCCAGGTGCCGCTCAGCGACGAGGGGCTGATGCCGGCTTCGATGGACACCGGCGTGCCGCCGGGGATGGTCACGACGTCGAAGCCGAGCGTGATGCTGCCGTTGGCCTGGAGGACGGCGATGCCGTGCACGGGGAGGCGCGGATTGCCGCCGCACTGCTCATCGAAGCCGTCGAGCGTGTAGACGCCGGCGTTCTGCGTGACCGTGACGGTGACGACGTTGCAGTAGGGTTCCGTACGCCAGCGGAACGTACCGAGCGGCTGGGCACTTGCCGCCGCGGGCAGCAGACAGAGCAACGCAAAGAAAACGGTACGCATCTCGATTTCCTTCCTGGACGTTCCGCGCCTGCGGAAACGCCTCTATTGGAGAAATCGAGATCGCGTCGGGAGAGCCGCCACCTTTACCGAATCATTACAGGGTCGATGCAGGATTCCCCGGCGTACATGCTCCTGCGTCCGACGCGCGTGCTCGAGCGTCCGCCGAGGGCGTCGATCGATGCGCGGGCGGCCGCGGGGAAGGATAAGGACGTGCGGGTAAATGGCGCGCCCGGCCGGAATTGAACCGGCGACCCCCCGCTTAGGAGGCGGGTGCTCTATCCGCTGAGCTACGGGCGCGAACGGGAAGATCTTAAGGCACAAGGCAGAAGGCTGCCTTGTGCCTTCAGTACTGCAGCACCGAGTACACCGACTCTCCCGGGAGCCGGTCGCGCCCCTTCAGGAAGTTCAGCTCGATGAGAAACGCGAGCGCGCGCAGATCGCCGCCAATCTGCTTCACCAGGCTCGCCGCCGCTTCCGCCGTGCCGCCCGTGGCCAGCACGTCGTCCACGATCAGGACGCGGCTGCCCGGTTTCACGGCGTCGTCGTGCATCTCGAGGCTGTCGGCGCCGTACTCGAGCGAGTAGCTGGCCTTGACCGTGCGCGACGGCAGCTTGCCGGGCTTGCGGATGGGCACGAAGCCGCAACCCAGGGCGTTGGCGACGGCCGCGCCGAGGATGAAGCCCCGGCTCTCGATGCCCACGACCGAGTCGATGTCTTCGCCCATGTAGGGCGCGGCGAGCGCGTCCACCGTGTCGCGAAAGCCGCGCGCGTCGCTCAGCAGCGTGGTGATGTCGTAGAAGAGAATCCCCGGCTTCGGAAAATCGGGAACGTGACGGATTTTCGACTTCAAGTGGTCCATAGGGAGAAGGAGTCAGGAGTCAGGGATCAGGAGACGGGCTCAGGCGATGAGGAAAGAGTGGGTTGTCGTCAGCGGTTCGATGTCCTCGACGCGGACGTGCTCGACACGGGATCGTGAGGGGCCCTGGCGCAGCGCGCGCTCGAAGTGGACCAGTGCCTCGGCCTCGCCTTCCGCGACCGCCTCCACGGTCCCGTCGTCCAGGTTGCGCACGGCGCCCGAAAGCCCCTCGCGTCGTGCCACATCGGCGGCGAAGTACCGGAACCCCACGCCCTGGACGCGTCCGCTCACCAGGAACCGCCGGGCCACGCGCATCCGCCTATTTTATGCGACGCGTCACCGGGCGTCGAGCGGCGCCGCCTCCTGGTGCCGGCGGAGGTACACGCTGACGGTCGTGCCCTTCCCCACCTCGCTCTCGATGAGGACGTACCCGAGGTTCTGCTTCACGATGCCGAACACCGACGCGAGCCCGATGCCCGTCCCCTGGCCTTCCGGCTTGGTCGTGAAGAACGGCACGAAGGCGTGCTTCACGACGTCCGGCTCCATCCCGACGCCGGTGTCGCGCACGCGGAGGCACACGTAGTCACCGGGCACGGCGCCGGCGTGCGCCTGGCAGAACTCGCGCGTCAGCTCCACGTTGCACGCGGTGATCTCGCACAGGCCGCCCTCGGGCATCGCGTCACGGGCGTTGGTCACCAGGTTCAGCACGATCTGGTCCACCTGCGAGGGATCGATGAACACCGGCCACGGGGACGGGTCGAGCACCATCTGCAGGTTCACGCGATCGCCCGCGGCGTGGCGCAGCATCGCGTCGAGCGCGGGAAGGTGGGCCGAGAGCGACACCGACTCGGGCTCCACCTCCTGGCTCCGGCTGAAGCCGAGCAGCTGCCGCACCAGCCGCGCGGCGCGCTGCGCCGAAGCGTCGATCTCCAGCAGGTCGGCGGCGGCGGGATGGCCGTCGCCCAGCTGGCACTGGACGGCCTCTGACAGCCCGAGGATCACGGTGAGGATGTTGTTGAAGTCGTGCGCGATGCCGCCGGCGAGGCGGCCGAGCGCCTCGCCGCGCTCGGCGTTCTTCAGCGCCTCGACGGCGCGCCGCCGCTGCTCCTCGTGCTCCACGCGCTCCGTGATGTCCCGAGCGATGCCCTGGTAGCCGGCCACGCCGCCCGTCGCGTCCATCGTGGGCACGACGCGATCCTCGATGTGCCGGTAACGTCCCTCGCTGTCGCGGAGCCGGTAGGTCCTCGTGCCCTCCTGCCCCGACGCGAGGATCGCCAGTGTCTGACGCATCATCTCGGGCATGTCGTCGGGATGCACCCGATCGAGCCAGCGGTTCGGGCCCGTCTTGAACTCCTCGGGCGAATAGCCGGTCAGGCGCTGGCACTGCGGACTCACGAACGTCACGACACCCCGAAACGGGTCGCCGTCGATGCGAACCCGGTAGAAGATCTCGCTCGCCCGCTCGACGAACATCGCAACGACGTCAGGTGGGACCGTCTGAGGCACGTGCCGTAGCGTAACCGCGCTGGTCGCCGATCTCGCGCACGATTGCACGGAGATTTGCTGCGCCCGGCCTGACTGACGATATTGAAAGCGGCCCCTCGAAACTGATGGGCGCAATCGCATCTCTCGTTGCCGGACCGGATCGAGGTCCGGCCCGGCACGTGGTGATGCGAAGTGCCTACTGCCGCCGCGGCTGAGGCGTCTGCGGCGGCGCCGGCACGTCGGTATTCACCGCCTCGATCTTCTCGCGCTGGAACGCGGCGTTCAGACGCGGGAGATCGGTCTTGAGCGTGGCGTCCTTCTTCTGGAGCTCGGTGTCGAGGGCCTTCGACAGCTCGTCGAACACCTCGTAGGTCTGCTGCGTCGGCCGGTGGTCGGCGCTCTCGATGATCCCCATCAAGGCCGCGATCTTGTTGTTCAACTTGATCGGGTAGTTGAGCGGATCCTGACCGCTCTGGTTCCGCACCTGGTAGACCTCCTGCTCCACCGACGCCAGCGAGTTGAGCACGCTGTCGGCGAGCTTCTGGATCTCCGCCTTCCGCCGCGGGCCCACCTTCTCGAGGCGCTGGTTGATCTGGTCGCGAATCCCCCGAATCTGGACGACGGCCATGTTGGCCGCCGTCACCTTGTCGCGCACCTGTTGCGAGAGCTTGAACTGCTCGAGCAAATACGCCTCGGTGATGCCGTCGGCCACCAGGCGCGGGTCGATGCCCAGCGAGAAGTCGCGCGTCTTCGTCTCGCCGTTCGCGGTGATGCGGACCGAGTACTTTCCGGGAGGCGCCGCGGGGCCGCGTTGCGGCTGCGCGGCCCACATGATCATGCCCGGGAACACGATGGCGCCCTCGTAGCGCATGTCCCACGTGAAGCGGTTCATGCCCTTCGCCACGCCGACCCGCGGCGGGCCGCCGCCGAAGAATCCCCCGCCGTCGCCCTGGGGCTCGGGGGTCTCCGCGGCCTTCGGGGTTCCGGTGAACGACCGCAGCACGCCGCCCTGCGCGTCCAGGAACTCGATCTTCACCTCGTCTGCGCCCTTGCCCAGGTAGTAGTCGAACGTGACATTGCGGTCGCGCCCGCGCATGGGGTTGAAGGTCTCGAACACGAACAGGTTGTCGTTGGTGAGCTCGGGCGTCGCCTGGCGCAGCACCCCGATGTTGTCGAGGATGTAGAACCCGCGGCCGTGCGTGCCAATCACCAGGTCCCGCTCCTCCACCACGATGCCGTGGACGGGCGTCGTCGGGAGGTTGAGCTTCAGGGACTGCCACGACGCGCCGTCGTTGAACGAGACGTAGATGCCGTGCTCGGTGCCGACGTAGAGCAGCCCGCGCCGCTTCGGGTCCTCGCGGATGGTGCGCGGGAAGTCGTTCTCCGGGATGCCGGTGACGATCTGGGACCAGGTCTTGCCGAAGTCGGCCGTCTTGTAGAGGTACGGCCGGCGGTCGCCGAGCTGATACCGGTTGCCGGCGAGATACGCCACGCCGTCCTGGTGCGGCGACACTTCGATGAGGCTGATGCGGGTGAAGTCCGGCAGGTCCGGCGGCGTCACCTTTTCCCAGTTCTTGCCCCCGTCACGCGTGACGTGCACCCATCCATCGTCCGATCCGGTCCAGATGGTGTTGGCGTCCTGCCACGACGCGGCGATGGTGAAGATCACCGCGTAGGTCTCGACGCCGGTCTGGTCTCTCGTGATCGGTCCGCCCGAGGCCTGCATGGTCTTCGGGTCCGAGCGCGTGAGGTTGGGGCTGATCTTCTCCCAGCTCTGGCCCCCGTTGGTGGTGCGCCACAGGTGCTGCGACGCGGCGTACAGGGTCTTCCCGTCCACCGGCGAGAAGACGATGGGGTAGGTCCATTGGAACCGCTCCTTGATGTCGATCGCGGAGTATCCCATCGGGTTGTTCGGGTAGATGTTCACCGCGCGCTGCTGGCCCGTCTCGCGGTCCAGCCGGCTGAGGAAGCCGCCGTAGCTGCCCGCGTAGAACACGTTCACGTCGTTGGGATCCGGCGCGATGTAGCCGCTCTCACCGCCACCCGCCGCGTAGAAGATGGGCGGGAGGCTGCCCTCGCCTGCCCCCGCCTGCGCCTGGATGCCCACGCAGGCCGTGGAGTTGTCCTGCTGGGCGCCGCACACGTGGTAGGGCACGTGCCTCGTCGTGAACACGTTGTAGAACTGCCCGGTCGGGAAGTCCTGGCTCGTCCAGGTGCGGCCGCCGTTCACCGTCACGTTGCCCCCGCCGTCGTTGGACTGGACCATGCGCTGGTTGTCGGACGGCGAGATCCAGAGGTCGTGGTTGTCGCCGTGCGGCACGCGGATCGTCGTGGTCGTCTTCCCGCCGTCCGTGGACTTGAAGAACTGGACGTTCAGCACGTAGACCGTGTCCTTCTCCTTCGTATCCGCCACGACGCGCGTGTAGTAGAAGGCGCGCTGCCGCATGTTCCGGTTGTCGTTGATCAGCTTCCAGCTGGCCCCGGCATCATCGGAGACATAGAGGCCGCCCTTCTCGTTCTCGATGATCGCGTAGACGCGGTTGCCGTCCGCAGGCGACACCGAGACGCCGACCTTGCCCCAGGGCCCGTCGGGCAGGCCGGGGTTCTTCGTGATCTCCGTCCAGGTGTCGCCGCCGTCGGTGGACTTGAAGAGCCCGCTGCCGGGGCCACCGCTCGACATGCCCCACGGGCTGCGGAAAGCCTCCCACAGGCCCGCGTAGATCACGTTGGGGTTCTTTGGATCGATCGACAGATCCACGCCGGGGGTCTTCTCGTTGCGATAGAGGGTCTTCCGGAACGTTTGCCCGCCGTCGGTGGACTTGAAGATGCCACGCTCGGGATGGTCGTTGTAGACCTGGCCGAAGACCGCGGCATAGACGGTGTCGCAGTTGGTGGGGTGCAGGCGGATGCGCGCGATGGCCTGCGAGTCGCGCAGCTGCGGCAGGTGCGTCCACGTCTTGCCGCCATCCGTCGTCTTGTAAATGCCGTCGCCCTGGATGATGTTGCCGCGGAACTGCGTCTCGCCCCCGCCGATGTAGACGATGTCGGGGTTCGACTCGCAGACGGCGAGCGACCCGATCGACGAGGTCGTGATCTTGCCGTCGGTCATCGGCTCCCAGTTGCTGCCGCCATCGGTGGTCTTCCACGCGCCGCCACCCGTGGCGCCGAACCAGTACTCGTTCGGGCGCGCATCGCTGCCGCCGACCGCAATGGAGCGGCCGCCACGCGCGGGGCCGATGCTGCGCCAGCGCATGCCGCTGTAAAGGCCTTCATCCACCACGGGCGCGGATTGCGCCGCGGTGACGGGGGCCAGGTAGGTCCAGGTGGACAGGGCGATCGCGGCCGCGCCTGCCAGTGTGATGAGTTTCCCGGGGCTGGTCATGGTGCACTCCATGAGGACACGACACCTGCAGTCAGTGTTTGAGTGTAGCCTGATCGCGCGCGAGCAGGACGATGCCGACCGCGTTCAGCAGGAGAATGCGCACGCGGCGAACCAGCGCGAGCGTGACGCCGGCCGGCGCTCCCAATCCCAGCAGCTGCGACACGGACCCGGATCCGATCTCGTCCACACCGAGCCGGTAGGGGATGAACTTGAAGGCCACCGTGATGAACCGCCCCGTCGTCTCCATGAGGAACGCGTCGGTGAGCGTGGTGCCCTGTCCCCCCGGGATCACGCGCAGGATGAGCCAGACTTCGGCGACCGCCGCGACGTGGAAGAGCGCCTCCCATCCCGCCACGTGAACCAGCCTCGCGATTGGCCAGTGGACGACGTCGTAGATGCTGCGCTCGAGCTCCGCGAGCGCACCGGCTGACGTGGGTCCGCCGCGCAGCCGGCCGGCCAGCGCGCCCAGCCGCGACAGCACCGCCGGCCGCGTCCGGAACATCCAGAGCACCACCGCGCCCCCTGCCAGGGCAGCGACCACGATACCCTCGCCCACGCGTGCGAGGAGCGACGGCACGTTGGCGCGCTGCAGCATCACCCACACGCCGCCCAGCAGCATCGCGGCGACCGACGCGGTGTAGAAGCCGTTCTCGACGGCCACCGACGACAGGCTGTCGGCGGTTGAGACGTGGCGCCGTCCCATCACCACCTTCGCGGGCTCGCTGGCGAGCAGGCCCAGGGGAGTGAGATTGCCCAGGGCATCGCCGGCCAGGATGGCGACGAACGAGGCCCGGAACGGGATGCCGGTCTCGTGGCGGGCGCGCGAACAGACAGTCCACGCCCGCGCCCGGAACGCCATGCGCGCGGCGCCGAGCAACACCACAAGCAGGAGCCATGGCCCCACGCGGCGGAGACTGTCGACGATGGTGTCCCAGCCGGCCTGGCGGACGCTCACGACCAGCAGCGCCAGTCCGCCCGCCGCGATAGCGAGGCTGGTGAGCGACACGCGGGAGCGTGGGAGAGGGCCGGAATCGGTCACGGGGTCCCGGAAAGCACAAAGGCCCGCGGAACGCGCGGGCCTGTGCGGCGGAAAGTGGTCGGGGCGACTGGATTCGAACCAGCGACCTCTCGGTCCCGAACCGAGCGCTCTACCAAGCTGAGCCACGCCCCGATGGCAGCTTCGGAGTGTATCACAGGCCAGGCGGACGCGTTCGGCTTTCTCAAACCCCCTTACAGTTTTTGTCACTTAAACGACAGTAAATGACATTAACGCTCATTGACAGGCATGTGATGACACCGAAAATGGTGTCGTTACGAGCAATTTCGTGCACCTAACGACATCCAACGGCTGGCCCGGAAGTTGCCCATGGGCTGGGCGAGAAGCCGTCTTACCGCTGTGGCTTGAAGGAAGCCCAATCAGGGTCATCGACGGCGAGAATCCTGGCACTTGCGCCGCTGGAGTCGTGTGATGAGAACCGTTTTGAGGTCCGTGGTGAGTCGAGTGTTTGTGGGCATCTGCGTCCTGGCGATGAGCGCCCAGGCGCAGGCGCAGTCGGTGCAGGTATCCGTTGCCCAGGATGTCGTGGCTGCCGGCGATGCGGTTTCCGTGACGGTCGTGGGGCCGCCGGGACAGTTCTATGCAGTGGGCGGCAGCGCGCTTGGCGCGGGCCTGACCCATGGAGGCGTCGCGCTCCCCCTCGGTCCGGACGCCATGGTCCTGGCCACGGGCGTACTCGACGGGACCGGCCAAGTCGTGGTGCGGGTGACGCCGCCGTTCCGCGGGACCGTCCTCGACCGCTACTACCTAGTGGCGGTTACCTCGACGAACTCGTCGTTCGCGCCGGTTCTCGAGTCAGCCGGCGTGGTGCTTCGAAACGGCGACCTGCTTGGTGGCGTGATTGGCACTCCCGGTCCCTCTGGTCCCGAGGGGCCGCAGGGCCCCGCCGGGCCGGCAGGGCCGCAAGGCGAGCCGGGTTCCGCGGGTTCGGCAGGGCCGCAGGGACCGGCGGGCGCGGACGGTGCGCAGGGGCCGGCGGGCCCAGCGGGGCCGCAGGGGCCCGCGGGCGCAGACGGCGCGCAGGGGCCGGCAGGCTCTGCAGGGTCGCAGGGTGAGCAGGGTCTGGCGGGGCCGCAGGGGCCGGCCGGTGCGGAAGGTGCCCAGGGGCCCGCTGGTCCGCAGGGGCCCAACGGGCCGGCGGGTCCGCAAGGCGAGCCGGGTTCCGCGGGTCCGGTAGGGCCGCAGGGACCGGCGGGCGCGGACGGGGCGCAGGGGCCGGCGGGCCCGGCGGGGCCGCAGGGGCCCGCGGGCGCGGACGGCGCGCAGGGGCCGGCAGGCTCTGCAGGGCCGCAGGGTGAGCAGGGTCTGGCGGGGCCGCAGGGCGAGCAGGGTTCCGCGGGTGCCGCAGGACCGCAGGGCGAGCAGGGTCCGGCTGGGTCGCCGGGGGCTGCCGGCGCAGACGGGGCGCAGGGCCCGGCGGGGCCGCAGGGGCCGGCCGGTGCGGAGGGTGCCCAGGGGCCGGCGGGTCCGCAAGGCGAGCAGGGTACCGCGGGTCCGGCAGGAGCGCAGGGCGAGCAGGGTCCGGCTGGGCCGCAGGGGCCCGCGGGTGCGGACGGGGTGCAGGGGCCCGCGGGACCGCAGGGTGATCTGGGACCGGTAGGCCCGCAGGGGCCCGCGGGGCCGATGGGCCTCCAGGGACCGCAAGGGATCCCCGGCGTGAGTGGCTACGAGCAGGTGGTGGCGACCAGTCCCCGCAATAACGCGTCCACGAAGACGGTCACCGCGACGTGCCCGGCGGGCAAGGTCGTGCTGGGCGGCGGGTTCGGGACGAGCGGGCTCACCACCACCTTGGTGTTGGCCAACAGCCCTTCGAGCGCCAGTGACTGGACCGTGACGGTCCGCGAGAACCAGGCGGGCGCGCCCACGTGGACCCTCACGGTAACGGCCGCGTGCGTCACCGCCCTCCCCTAGTGTCTCGCTCGGCGAGCGCATCCTTGGGACTCCCCGAGGATGCGCCGCCCGGGCTGCCACCTCACCTCACGAGAGCGTCGAGTGCGGGCAGCGCCGCGTGATCGGTCAGGTCGGCCTGCAGCGGCGTCACCGACACGTACCCTTCCATGACGGCCTCGTAGTCCGATCGCCCGCCCTCCGGGTGCCAGTCGTCCAGCGCTTCCTCGATCCAGTAGTACGGCTGGCCGCGCGGGTCGAGGCGCGAGTCGATCTTCGTCACGTGGTTCCGGCGCGCCTGCGTCGTCACGCGGAAGCCCTTCGGCTGGCCCGTGTTCACGTTGATGTTCAGGAACGTGCGCGCCGGCCAGTTCCCCGCCAGGACCGCGCGCGCCACGGTGGCGGCCGCGTCGGCCGCGAACGAGAAGTCGAACGTCGGCGTGCGCTTCAGCGACACCGCGATGGCCGGAATGCCCAGCAGCGCGGCTTCCATCGCGCCGGCCACCGTTCCGGAGTACGTGACGTCATCGCCCAGGTTCCATCCCTTGTTGATGCCCGAGACCACCAGGTCTGGCATGCGCCTGAGGACGATCTCGACGCCGAGATTGACGCAATCCGTGGGCGTGCCGTCCACGGCGTACACCCCGGGGCCGTGGTCCTCGATGCGCAGCGGCCGGCGCAGCGTGAGGGCGTGGCCGATGGCCGACGCCTCGTGCGTGGGCGCGACGATGGTGATGTCACCCAGCGGACGCAGGGCTTCCGCCAGGGCGTGGATGCCGGCGGATGACACGCCGTCGTCGTTGGTCACGAGTATGGATGGCATAGGAACCATCGATCATACGCGAAGGCGACGAAGCCCCTATAATGCGCGCATGGACTGGTGGATGTGGTTCGCCGGGGGCCTCGCGCTGATGGTGCTGGAACTGGCCACACCCAGCGGCTTCTTCATCATGTTCTTCGGTCTCGGCGCGCTCACGGTGGGCGTGCTGCAGCGCGTCGGCGTGATCGAGGCCGGGTGGCTGCAGTGGCTGCTCTTTTCGGTGCTGTCCCTCGGCTACCTGCTGGTATTTCGCGGGAAGCTGCAGGAGCGCTTCCAGGCGCCTCCCCCACCGGACGTGGACTCGCTGGTCGGCGTGCTGGCCGTTCCTCAGGGCGACATCCTGCCCGGCGCGGTCGGCCGCGTGGAAGTGCGCGGGTCGACATGGAGCGCGCGC
>DAINBS010000081.1:0-10493 GCA_036732805.1 Gemmatimonadales bacterium
AGGCGAATCCGTAGGTGGAACAAGTTGGAACGGCACTAGCCGCGCCCGTGCGTCCGCGACCCGCGGTGCTCGTGGCGGCCGCGCTCGCCCTCACGGGGCTCGTGTGGGACCTCGGCGGCCATGCCCTGCTGGAGCCCGACGAGGGGCGCAACGCCGAAGTGATGCGGGAGCTGGCGCGGGGGGGACCGGCGTGGCTCCCGCGGCTCAACGGGCTTCCCTACGTGGACAAGCCGATCGTGCACTTTGCCGCGGGCGCGGCCGCCGTGCGCCTGCTGGGCGCCACCGAGCTCGCGGTGCGGCTCCCCTCGCTGCTGTTCACGCTCGGCACGCTGGCCATCGTCTGGGGGTTCGCCCGCCGCCTGCTCGGGCCCGCGGGAGGCTGGCACGCCGCCATCCTCACGGCCGCCGCGCCGTTCACCATCGCGTACGCGCGCACCGTGATCTTCGACGCCACGCTCACGTTCTTCGCCACCGGCGCCATCGCCGCCTTCGCGCTGGGCGTGCGCGCCGCCGAGGAGGGACGGCCAACCGCGCGGTGGAGCCTGCTCGGCTGGGGGGCGCTCGCGCTCGGCCTGCTCACCAAGGGCCCCGTCGCCTTCGCCGTCCCGCTGCTCGTGGCGCTGCCGTTCGCCACCTGGCGCCGCCGGCTGAGCGTGGTGCTCGATCCCGCGGGGATGCTGCTGCTGCTCGCCATCGTCCTGCCGTGGCTGTTCGCGATGTCCACGGTGGTGCCGGACTTCGTGCGGTACGTGCTGCTCGTCGAGACCGCGCAGCGCATGGGCACGGACGTGCTCGGGCGCAGTGAGCCGTGGTGGTACTTCCTCCCGATTCTCGCCGCGGCGGCGCTGCCGTGGACCCTCGTGCTGGCCGCGGCGGTGCCGGAGGGGTTCCGGGCGCTCCGGGCACGCAGGCTGGACCGTTGGGTGGTGCTCGCCGTTCTGTGGATCGCGCTCCCCCTGCTGCTCTTCTCGCTCTCGCGCTCCAAGCGGCCGCAGTACGCCCTCCCGCTCGTGCCGCCGATCGCGCTCCTCGTGGCGTGGTGGTGGGAGCGCCGGGGCGCGTACGCCGGCGCCCGCGCCGGCGCGGCGCTCGTGGCACTCGGCGCCGTGCTCGTCCTGCTCGCGCCGTCGATTGCCGGCTGGGTGGATGCCCGGCCGGAGGTTGCCCTCCGGATCGCACCCACCGCCCGCTGGCTCGGCGCGGTCGCGGGACTCGGCGGGCTCGCGGCACTCGTGCTGGGACCCCGCACGGCCTGGACCCTGCCCGCCCTCGTGCTCCCCGTCGCCGCCATCCCGGTGATCGCGATGCCGCTCATGGACGCGATTGGCCGGGACCGTTCCAGCCGCGACGTGGCGCACGCGCTGGCACCGGTGCTCACGAGGGAAACCGAGATCGTGGCCGTGGGCGTCTATCCCCTGTCGCTCCCGTTCTACCTCGACCGGACGCTCACGCTGGTGACCGTGGACGCCCGGGAGCTGACCAGCAACTACGTCGTGCGGAGGCACGAGCGGCTGCGGCGGGTGAGCCCCGGGCTGCGCCCGCCGGGCTGGTGGGAGGAGGCGCTCGCGGACTGCGACCGGCCCCGCCTGTTCGTCGTGCCCGTGGACAGCGCGAGCGTAGCCCAGCGGCTCGCGGCCACCCTCCCCCTCAGGGCGGCGACACGCAAGTACACCGTCTACGGCCCCTGCGGCCCGCCGTTGCTGGCCCGGGTGCCCTGAATGTGCGGCATCTACGGGATGGTGGCGCCGGGCCGCACGCCGCTGCGCCATCCGGACCACGCCGACGCCATGGCGCGCGCGCTCGCGCACCGCGGCCCCGACGGGCACGCCCGACACGCGTGGCGCGACGCGCTGCTCGGCGTGACGCGGCTCCGCGTGGTGGATCTCGATCCGCGCGCCGACCAGCCGTTTGCGGACCCGAGCGGCGAGGTGGCGCTCGCCTGCAACGGCGAGGTCTACAACGCGGCTGCGCTGCGGCGGCGCTACGCCGCCTATCCGTTCCGGTCGCGGTCGGACGTCGAGGTCATCCTGCCGCTGTACCTCGACCGGGGGCCGGCCGGCCTCGCGGACATCGACGGCATGTTCGCGGTGGCGATCCTGGACCGCCGTGCGGGGCGGCTGGTGCTCGCACGCGACCGCGCCGGAGAGAAGCCGCTGTTCACCGCCCGGATCGGTGACGAGCGGTGGTTCGCGTCGGAGATCGGCGCCCTGCTCGGCTCGCCGGCGGTGCCCCGCACGCTCGACGCGATCGCGCTGACCGCGTTCCTGCGCGATGGCTACATCCGCGAGCCCGCGACACCGTTCACGGAGATCCAGAAGGTGCCCGCCGGCACGGTGCTCACGGTCGTGGGAAACGCGATGACGGCGACACGGTACTGGGATCCCCGGGGTGACGGGCCGGCGGAGCCGGCGGCGCTGGACGAACTCCTGCGCGCCGCGGTCGCCCGGCAGGTCCGCGCCGACGTCCCGTTGGGCGTGTTCTCGAGCGGCGGCCTCGACTCGTCGCTGCTCGCCGTCCTCGCCGCAGAGGTGGTGGGCGCCGCGCGCCTCCACACGTTCGCGGTGGGCTTTCCCGACCCGTCGTACGACGAACGCCGCTTCGCCGCGCGGCTCGCGGCAACGCTCGGGACGCCCCACGCATCCGTGGAGCTGGCGGACGACGAGGTGCCCGCCGCGCTCGACACGCTCGCGGCCACCGGCGAGCCGATCGGCGATCCGGCGGCGGTGCCCACACTGGCCCTGGCGCGGGCGGCACGGCCGTCGGTGACGGTGGTCCTGAGTGGCGAGGGAGCGGACGAGCTGTTCGGCGGGTATCCCACGTACGTCGGGCACCGGCTGGCGCCGGCCTGGACGCGGCTGCCGCGGCCCATCCGGCGCGCGGCCCGCGCCGTGATCGATGCTTTGCCCTCGTCCCAGGGACGGGTGCCGCTCGAGTTTCTGCTCAAACGGTTTGCCGAGGCCGCGGAGCTTCCCACGTTGGACCGTCATCTCCGGTGGTTCGCCAACGGGCTGCCGCCGCACGCCGTGCCCTTTGCCGATTGGTCGGCGCCGCCGCCGCCCGCCCCCGGGGGCGATCCGGTGGCCGCCGCCCTGCTGCTCGACTACGAAGGGCCGCTGAGGGAGCGGCTGCTCGTGAAGGTGGATCGGGCAACCATGCGCGCGTCGCTCGAGGCGCGGGCGCCGTACCTCGACCCCGCGGTCACGCGGGCGGCCCTGGCCGCGGGGGCCGCGCACGTGCGGGGGGTGCGCACCAAGCGGCTGCTGCGGGAGGTAGCCCGCCGCCGCCTGCCGTCGTTTATTCTGCGGAGACGCAAGCGCGGCCTGTCGGTCCCGCTGGGGCGGTGGCTCAACGGCCCGCTGGCGGGACTGGCGGACCGCCTGCTCCGGCCGGGCCGCCTCACCCAGATGGGGCTGATGGACGCCCACACGGTCCAGCACCTGCTCGGGGAGCACCGAGCCAACCGCGCCAACCACGGCCGAGCGCTGTGGACGGCGCTCGTGGTGCAGCACTGGATGGCCCACTGGAACCTGGAGATCGAGCGATGACGCGGGATGACGCCCTCGCCCTCATGCACGAGTACACGGCTTCGGACGCGCTGCGGAAGCACATGTACGCGGTCGAGATCGCGATGCGCGCCTACGCGAGGCACTACGGCGCGAGCGAGGAGGCGTGGGCCATCGTGGGACTGCTCCACGATTTCGACTACGAGCGGTATCCCAACGACGCGCATTCGCCCACGGAGGAGCATCCGTCGTGGGGCGTGCGCCTGCTCCGCGAGCGCGGCCTGGACGAGGAGAGCTGCGAGGCCATTCTCGGGCACGCGGCCTACACGGGGGTGCCGCGCCGGACGCAATTGGCGCGGACCCTGTTCGCGGTGGACGAGCTGTGCGGGTTCCTGGTGGCCTGCGCCCTGGTCCGGCCGTCCCGGAGCCTGGGCGACCTGGAGGCCAGGAGTGTCCGTAAGAAGTTGAAGGACAAGGCTTTCGCCCGCGGGGTGAACCGGGACGACATCGCGCTGGGCTGCGAGGAGCTGGGCGTGCCGCTGGACGATCACATCACATTTCTCATCGCCGCCCTCCGGCCCGAGGAATCGCGGCTCGGGCTCGGCACCGGTTGACCCCTCCCCCGTATGCCATCGGTAACGGTCCCCACCCACCCGCTGTCGCTTCTGTGGAGGCGCCCAACGGGCCATGTGCGCCATGCGTACTGACAGGGTGACGGAAGCCGAGCTGGCCGCACTGGCCCATGCCGGGGACCGCGAGGCATTCGGCGGGCTGGTCACCCGGTACGCGGCGCAAGCCCGCCGCGTCGCTCGAACGATCCTCGACGATGCGGACGACGCGGACGACGCGGCGCAGGACGGGTTCCTCGCCGCCTGGCGGCACCTTGGCCGGTACGATCCGGCCCGCCCGTTCGGGCCCTGGCTGCTCCGGATCGTGGCCAACGCCGCCGCCGACCGCCGGCGCCGGCGGCGGGTACGGCAGACCGAGGAGCTGTCGCCGGTGTCGGCGTCGGCGGACACCGGGCCGGCCGCGGAGGCGGACCGGCGGGCACTGCGGGCGGCGTTTGCGGGTGCGCTGCGACAGCTGCCGGAGCGGCAGCGGACGGCCATCGTGCTGTTCGATCTCGAGGGGTACAGTCACGCGGAGATCGCGGACATCCTCGGGATCCCGGAGGGGACGGTGCGGTCGGATGTGTTTCATGCGCGGCGGGCCCTGCGAGGGCCGATGGCCGCGTGGCGAGGCTGGAAGGAGCGGGAACCATGACGGGACATTCGCCCTTTGATCACGCACCCGACCCCGCGCTTGGCGAGGCGCTGCGCGAGGTGCTCGGGGTGGACGACGACGCGGCGTTCGTGCGCGCGGTGCTCGAGCGGACGCACGCGGTGGAACCGTGGTGGGAAATCCTGGGCGACTGGGCCCGTCCCGGGGTGGCCGCGGCGCTGCTGGTCGTGGCGGCCGGGGCCTTCCTGCTGGGCCGGCTCGTGACTCCGGCGCCCACGGTTCTGGGGGCCGGGGAGCCCGTGCAGGCCGGGTTCGAGGTGACGGCGCTGCTCGCGGATGCGGCGGTGCCCGACATCGAAGTGCTGCTGGGTGAGGGACTGACGCGCTGAACGCGCAGGATTGAGTGATAGATGCCGTACCGATCGAAGGTGTACGCCGTGGGCTTGCTGCTCGCCGTGTTTCTCGCGGGGGGCGCCGTGGGGGCGGGCGTGTGGGCCGCCACCAGGGACGGGCGGGCGCCGGAACGCCGCGACGCGAATCGCGGCGAGCGCGAGAGCTACGCCGACCGCCTCGCCCGGGAACTCACGCTCACGCCCGCGCAGCGGGACAGCGTAGACCGGATCCTCGACGCCTACCAGGATTCCATGGCGGTGATGTGGAGCGAGATGCGCCCCCGCATGGACGCTGTCCGCGGCTCCATCCGCGCCGACATCGCGGCCCTGCTCGACACGACCCAGCTGCCGCGCTACCAGGCATACATGCAGCGCTCGGATTCCATCCGGGCCGCCCGCGAGGCGGGGCGGGAGGAGGAACGTCATGACCGCCGCTAAGCTCCGCCTCGGGGCCGCCCTTGCGGCCATCATGCTGCCGGCGGTTCTTGCCGCCCAGCAGGTCCCCACCATCACCCTGGACGAGGCCATCGAGCTGGCGCTGCGGGTTCAGCCGGCCGTCGTGCAGGCGCGCGGTGCCGTGACGACCGCGCGGGCCAGCTCCCGTGAGGTCATGGGGTCGTGGCTGCCTCAGCTCAACGCGAACAGCTCCTGGTCCCGGCGACAGGTCACCCCGACGTACAACCAGGAGGGCATTCCCTACACGCCTCCAGCGAACAGCTACCGGGCCGGGTGGAGCGCCTCCCTCGACATCTTCGACGGCTTCCAGCGGCTCGCGGAGGGTCGGGCGGCCCGCGCCGAGTTCGAGAGTGCGGATGCCGGACTCACCAACCAGCAGTTCCAGGTCACGCTCCAGACGAAGCAGGCCTTCTTCAACGCGCTGGCCGCCGACGAGCTGCTGCGCGTGTCGAACACGCGCATCCAGCGCGCCGAAGAGCAGCTCAAGGTCGCCAAGGAGAAGCTCGCGGCGGGCAGCGCCACGCGGTCCGACACGCTGCGGAGCGCCGTGGAGCTGGGCAACGCGCAGCTCCAGCTGCTGAACGCGCAAACGTCCCAGGCTTCCACCCGCGCGGCCCTCGCCCGCCTGATCGGCTACGACGGTCCGATCCAGCCCGCGGAGGATTCCACGCTGTACGCGCTGGCACCGCTCGACACCGCCGCCATGCGCGCGGAACTGCTCCAGTCGGCGCCCGCGGTGCTGTCGGCGGAGGCGAACGCCAAGGCCGCCGCGGCCTCCGTGGCCGTAGCCCGGGCCCAGTACTTCCCTATCCTGCGCGGCAACTTCTCGCAGAACTGGACCGGGACCCAGGTCGGCGGGATGGAAGACCTGTGGACCGTCGGCCTGTCCCTGAACTGGACCCTTTTCAACGGCTTCACGCGCGAGGGGAACATCACGCGCAGCGCGGTGAGCCGGGAGTCGGCGCAGGCCCAGGCCGACGACGCCCGCCGCCAGGCGTCGGCGGAGCTCACGCAGCAGCTCGCGACCCTGGCCTCGTCCCGCGCGCAGATCGACATCGCGCGGTCGAGCCTCGCCGCCGCGCAGGAGGACCTGCGCGTCGTGCAGGAACGCTACCGCCTGGGCGCCGCCACGATCGTGGAGGTGCTCACGTCGCAGGTGACGCTGGATGACGCGGAAATCGTGCTCATCCGCGCCCGGCTGGACTTTCTCGTCGCCCGGGCACAGCTCGAGGCGCTCCTCGGGAGGGAGCTATGACCTCACACATGGACTTCAGCACCGGTGACGCCCCGCTGCCCGACATCGTCATCCTCACGCACAAGCTGGTGCGGGACTACCAACTCGGGGCGGAAACCGTGAAGGCGCTGCGCGGGGTGAACATCCAGATCAAGCGCAACGAGTTCACGGCCATCATGGGGCCGTCGGGGTCTGGCAAGTCCACCCTGATGAACCTGATCGGCTGCCTCGACACGCCCACGTCGGGCGAGTACTGGCTCAACGGCCAGAAGGTGAGCGAGCTGGGGGACGACGAGCTGGCCCGCATCCGGAACAAGGAGATCGGCTTCGTCTTCCAGACGTTCAATCTGCTGCCGCGCGCGAGCTCGCTGCACAACACCGAGCTGCCGCTCATCTACGCCGGCGTCCCGGCGCGGGAGCGGAAGGAACGCGCGGCCGGCGCCCTGGACAAGGTGGGGCTGGGCGACCGCATGCACCACCGGCCCAACGAGCTGTCGGGCGGCCAGCGGCAGCGCGTGGCCATCGCCCGAGCGCTCGTCAACGACCCGAGCATCGTGCTCGCGGACGAGCCCACGGGGAACCTCGACAGTGCCACGAGCTCGGAGATCATGGCGGTGTTCGATCAGCTCCACAACGCCGGGCAGACGATCGTTCTCATCACCCACGAACACGACATCGCGGTTCACGCCCACCGGCAGATCCATCTGAAGGACGGGATGGTGGAGCTCGATGAGATCACGAGAAAGACGGCATGACCCCATGAATGCCTTCATCCGCTTCCGACCGGCCCTGCCGGCGCTCGCGATCGCCGCGGCCGCGTGGGCCTGCGGCGACGAGGTCCCGCTGCCCGTCTATCAGGCGGTCCCGGTGAGCACGCGGGACATCGTCGTGACGGCCAGCGCCGCCGGGGCCATCGAGCCCATCACCACGGTCGAGGTCAAGTCCAAGGCATCCGGGGAGATCACCGAGGTGCTCGTGGAAACCGGCGACGCGGTACGTCCCGGCCAGCGGCTGATCCAGGTGGACCCGCGCGTGCCGCAGAACGCGCTGACCCAGGCCGAGGCCGATCTCGAGGTGGCCAAGGCCCAGCTGGCGAACGCCGAGTCGCAGCTGCGCCGGTCCGAGGAGCTGTTCAAGACGCAGAGCATCACCGAACAGGAGTACGACAACGCGCGGCTCACCGCGGCCAACGGCCGGGCGCAGCTGGTGCGCGCCCAGCGGTCGCTGGAGGATGCGCGGATCTCGTTCGAGGACACGGACGTCCGCGCGCCCATCGCCGGGGTGATCATCGAGCGCAACGTCGAAGTCGGCACGGTGATCTCGTCGGCCACGAGCAACGTGGGTGGCGGCACGGTGCTCCTCCGCATGGCCAACCTCGACACGGTGCAGGTCCGGGCGCTGGTGGACGAGACCGACATCGGCAAGATCCAGCCCGGCATGAGCGTCTCCACCCTGGTGGACGCCTATCCCAACCGGCCGTTCCAGGGCCGGGTGCTCAAGATCGAGCCGCTGGCCGTGACCCAGCAGAACGTCACGATGTTCCCCGTGCTGGTGCGCATCGCCAACCGCGAAGGTCTGCTCAAGCCCGGCATGAACGCCGAGGTCGAGATGCAGGTGGGCGACCGCCGCGGCGTGCTGGCCGTGCCCAATGGGGCGCTCCGCACGCAGCGCGACGTCGCCTCGGCGGCCACGGTGCTCGGGCTCGATGAGGAGGCGGTGACGCAGGAGCTGGCCCGGGCCCGGGATTCGGCGGGCGGGCAGGCGTCGCTGGGCGGCACCACCGCCGGCGACCCCACGGCGCCCAACGTCTACCGCACCCGGGACGGACGCGAGATCACGCTGCCCGAGGGCATCACCTCGCAGCAGGTGGACGCCATCTTCGCCAAGATGCGGAACGGCGGCCCGTCCGCCCTGTCCGAGGCGGAACGTGCCGTATTCCAGCGCCTGCGCACGGCGATGGGCGGCGGCACGCGCACCGCGTTCGGCGGGGGCAACGGCGACGGCCAGGCCGGGGCATCCCGCAGCACCACGCCGGCGCTGTTCGGCGGGACGTTCATCGTCTTCGTGCTGCGAAACGGCAGGCCTTCGCCCGTGCAGATCGAGACGGGGCTCACGGACCTCGACTACTCCGAGGTCCGGTCCGGGCTCACGGCCCAGGACACGGTGCTGATCCTGCCGAGCGCGAGCCTGGTCGAGGCGCAGGAGGAGATGCGCAACCGGATGAACCGGATGGGCACCGTGCCCGGCATGCAGCGCCAGACGACCACCACGACGCCGCCGGCCGGGCCGCCGGGCCCGCGCGGGAACCGCTGATGCTGATCGGCGAGATCATCCTGGTGGCACTCGCCGCGATCCGGGCCAACAAGCTCCGGTCGCTGCTCACCATGCTGGGCATCGTGATCGGCGTGGCCGCCGTGATCACCATGGTGGCCCTCGGCTCGGGCGCGCAGAAGTCGGTGCAGGACCAGATCGAGCGGCTGGGCACCGACCTGCTCAGCGTCTACCCCGGCCAGTCGTTCATGCGGGGGGTCGCGAGCGGCGAGCGCGTGAGCCTCACCATGGACGACGCCGACGCGCTGAAGCGGGCCGCCCGGGTCATCGCGGAAGTGGTGCCCGAGATGTCCAACAACCGGCAGGTGAAGCTGGGCAACACCAACATCAACGTGAGCATCGTCGGCACGACGCCCAACTACACCGAGGTCAACAACTACGAGATCGACGCCGGGCGCATGTTCACGACCGGCGACGACGACGGCCGCCGCCGCGTGGCGGTGGTGGGCGGGGGCGTGCCCAACCAGCTGAGCGTGAACGGCCCCGGGATGATCGGCCAGACCATCTCCATCGGCGGCATCCCGTTCGAGGTGGTGGGCCTGCTCAAGTCCAAGGGCACGCAGGGCGGGGGCTGGGACAACCCCGACGAGCGGGTCCTGATCCCGCTCAGCACGGCGCGCTACCGCGTGTTCGGCAACAACCGGCTGCGCTCGATCACCGTGCAGGTGGCCCAGGAAGACTCCATCAACATTGCGATGCTCGAGATCGAGGGCGCCCTGCGCACCGAGCACGGCATCCGCCCCGGCGAGGGCAACGACTTCCAGATCCGGAACCGGAGCGAGTTCCTGGCCACGTTCGAGGAGACCACGCGCACCTTCACGTTCCTGCTGGCCGGCATCGCGGCGGTGAGCCTGCTGGTGGGCGGCATCGGCATCATGAACATCATGCTGGTCTCCGTCACCGAGCGGACCCGCGAGATCGGGGTGCGCAAGGCCCTCGGCGCCACGCGCCGCAGCATTCTGCTGCAGTTCATGGTGGAAGCGCTCGTGCTGTGCCTGATGGGCGGCATCCTGGGCATCATGCTCGGGTCCGGCGGCGCCATCGCGCTGTCGCGGCTCGCCAACTGGAACACGCTCATCTCGCTGCCCGCGGTGTTCCTCTCCATCGCGTTCAGCGTGGGCGTGGGGCTGTTCTTTGGCATCTGGCCCGCCCAGCGCGCGGCGCGGCTCGATCCGGTCGAGGCCCTGCGATACGAGTAGACTGCATCCGCGCGCGTCCGCGGCTACATTACCGCCGCTATGCGCTACCTCGGACTCCTCGGTCTTCTCCTCCTGCCGGGCGGGCTCGCCGCCCAGGGAGCCGTCTTTCACGGCCGCACCGGTGACACGGCGGTCGCGGTCCCCCGGTTCGACACCA
>DAINBS010000082.1:0-10422 GCA_036732805.1 Gemmatimonadales bacterium
CGTGGCCCGCCGCCGTGGTCCTGTCTGCCGGCAACGCGCTCGGCGCCGTCGTGGCGACCCGCGTGACCATCACAGGGGGGGATCGGCCCATCCGGATCGTCGTGGGCCTCACCCTCCTGCTCATGGCTGCCCGGCTCGCGGGGCCCCCCTGACCCGCCGGGGGGCTACCCCTAGCGCGCCCGCGCCCGATCCTTTAAGGTTGTGCGGTGCCGATGCGCGGGCTCGCGCATCGCCAGGAACGCGTGTATCGGGGACCTGGGAAAAGCCAGGTTCTCATTTCGTAGGTGCCGGGTGACCGTGGCTCGGCGGCCCAGCGCGGGGGCATCGACCGCGAAGCGGCTTGATGAACGTTGGGACGACGGCCAGCAACCGGGCTCCGACGGCATCAGCACAACACAGGAGTTCGGCAGCATGCGTACGAAGGGGACCGTAAAGTGGTTCAACGACGCCAAGGGCTTCGGTTTCATTACGCCCGAGGGCGGACAGCCCGACTGCTTCGTCCACCACACCGCCATCCAGGGCACCGGCTTCAAGAGCCTCCAGGAGGGCGAGAAGGTGGAGTTCGACATCGTGCAGGGCAAGAAGGGCCCGGCGGCGGAGAACGTCACGAAGGTCAGCTGATACGCTTTGCGGTCAGCGACGAATGGGCCGTCCCGGCAGCATCGGGACGGCCCGTTCCGTTACAGACAAGCTGACGAAGACGCCTGTGTTGCAACGTGCAACACCACAGATGGAACCTGCAACGACTTACTCTCGTTGAGCATCTGATCCATAATTCCCGGGCGCCGCCGCCGAACCGGTCACCCAGCAGTCGACCGATGGCGCGGCGCTCCGAAGGTTGCGAAGCGCGCCCAGCGCCACCCCCAACACCCTCGCCGGAGCTCTGGAATGTCCCAGCACCGTCGCCGCGGCCTGTGGCTCATGGCCGCCCTGTGTTCCCTCCTCGCGCCCCCCCGGCTCGTCGCGCAGGACACCTCGGCGGACGCCGGCCTGCCGCTCACGCCCGCCCGGTGGGCCCGATTCACCACGACGCAGGGAACCTGGATGTCCCTCGACGTGAGCCCGGATGGGCAGACCGTCGTCTTCGACCTGCTCGGCGATCTGTACACGATCCCGATCACGGGCGGCACGGCCACCAGGCTCACGAGCGGCATGGCGCACGACTGGGCCCCGCGGTTCAGCCCGGACGGCACCCGTCTCGTGTTCGTGTCCGACCGGAGCGGCGACAACAACCTGTGGCTGCTCCGGCTGGCGGGTGGCGATGCGCGCCCGCTCACGAAGGGCGTGGCCTACACCTACCTGTCGCCCGACTGGACGCCGGACGGGCAATTCGTGGTCGTGGCGCGCGGCGGCGGCCTGCTCGGCCTCGAGAAGCTCTGGCTGTTCCACGCGGATGGCGGCACCGGGCTTCCGCTGATCCGTCAGCCCGCCGCCCTCAAGACGGTGGGACCGGCGTTCGGGCCCGACGGCCGCTACGTGTGGTACGCGCAGCGCTCCGGCGCCTGGCAGTACAACGCGGTCCTGCCGCAGTATCAGATCGGGGTGTTCGACCGCGAGACTGGCACGCGGACGACGATGAGCTCCCGCTACGGGTCTGCGTTCCGGCCGGCGCTCTCCCCCGATGGGAAGTGGCTGACCTACGGCACCCGGCACGACGCGGAGACGGGTCTCGTGCTGCGGGAGCTGGCGACGGGGGACGAGCGGTGGCTCGCGTATCCGATCCAGCGGGACGACCAGGAATCCGAAGCCACGATGGACGTGCTGCCCGGCTACGCGTTCACGCCGGATTCCCGGGCGGTCGTGATGTCCTACGGGGGCGAGATCTGGCGGGTGCCGGTGGACGGAGGCCCCGCGGCCAAGATCCCGTTCACGGTGAACGCGGAGATCCCGGTGGGTCCCGCGGTCGCGTTCCAGTATCCCATAGAGGACACACCCACCTTCACGGTGAAGCAGATCCGTGACGCCGTGCCGTCGCCGGACGGCCGGATGATCGCGTTCACCGCCCTCGACCGGCTCTACGTGATGGAGCTTGCCCAGGGCACGCCGCGGCGTCTCACCACCCAGGAGGTGGGCGAGTACTACCCGGCGTGGTCGCCGGACGGCCGGTCCATCGCATTCGTGACGTGGGACGACAAGGACGGGCACATCATGCGCGTGGCGGCGACGGGCGGGACGCCGCGCCGGCTCACCCAGGCCTCCGCGTACTACCAGCAGACCGCATGGTCACCCGACGGCGCGCGGATCGCGGCGATCCGCGCCGCGGCGCGGGATCTCCAGGAAGCCATCGATCCGTTCGTGTTCGAGGGCCTCGGCGCGGAGTTCGTCTGGGTTCCTGCGGAGGGTGGCGCCGTGACGGTGATCGGCCCGACCGAGGGACGCGCCCGGCCGCACTTCACCCACGACGCCACGCGCATCTACGCGTACGGGCTGGTGCCGGCGCAGGGCGGACAGCCTCCGACGGTCGCCCTCACGTCCATGCGCTGGGACAACACCGACCGCAAGGCGCACCTCCGGGTCACCTGGCGGGTTCCGATCTTCGCGGGGGCATGGGAGGCATCCCGCACGTCGGATCTCCTCATGCCCCGCCAGTTCGACGGGGACGTGCGCGAGGACGGCCTGCCGCAGGCGTCGGCCGACCTCGTCGTGATGGCGCCGACCGGCGACCGGGCGCTCGCCCAGATCAACAACGACGTGTACGTCATTGCCGTGCCGCAGACGGGCGGGGAAGTGCCGACCGTCATGGTGACCAAGCCAGATAGCGCCGCGATGCCGGTGCGCAGACTCACCGACATCGGCGGGGAGTTCGCCACCTGGAGCGGCGATGGCCACAGCGTCCACTGGTCCATCGGCAACGCCTTCGTCACCTATGGGCTGGACCGCGCGGCCGCGGTGGACGACAGCCTGCGGCGCGCCGGCGTCGACCCGGCCTCCGCGGCCGCCTACCGGCCGGAAGAGCGGCGGATTGCCGTGAGTGCGACGCGCGACATTCCGCAGGGCGCGGTGGTCCTGCGCGGGGCGCGTGTCATCACGATGCGCGACCGCGAGGTGATCGAGAACGCCGACATCGTGGTCGAGAACAACCGGATCACGCGGGTGGGCGCGCAGGGCGCCGTGCCCGCCGGGGCGCGCGTGATTGACGTCGCGGGCAAGACGATCATCCCCGGCTTCGTGGACACCCACTCCCACATGTGGAACCTGTGGGGGCTGCACTGGTCCCGGCCGTGGATCTACCTCGCCAACCTGGCCTATGGGGTCACCACCACGCGCGACCCGCAGACCGCGACCACCGACGTGCTGACGTACGCCGACCGCGTGACCGCCGGACTCATGCCGGGGCCGCGGATCTACAGCACCGGCCCTGGCGTGTTCTGGACGGAGGGCATCAACAGCCTGGACCAGGCGCGCAACGTGCTGCGCCGCTACAGCACCTACTACGACACGAAGACGTTCAAGATGTACATGGCGGGCAATCGGCGGCAGCGGCAGTGGCTGATCATGGCCGCCCGCGAGCTCGAGCTGATGCCGACCACCGAGGGCGGGCTCGATTACCGGCTCAACATGACGCACGCCATGGACGGGTATCCCGGCATCGAGCACACCATGCCCATCATCCCGGCGTATCGGGACGTGATCGAGCTGTTCAAGGTCTCCCAGACCACGAACACGCCAACGCTGCTCGTGTCCTACGGCGCCCCGTGGATGGAGAACTACTACTACACCCACGAGAACGTGGTGGGCGACGCGAAGCTCGCGCATTTCACCCCCAAGGAAGAGCTGGACTACAAGGTCCGGCGCCGGAACCCGGGCCCGGGGCCAGGCGGCTGGTTCCACGAGAGCGAGTACGCCTTCCGCCAGCACGCGGCGTGGATCAAGGACCTGGTGGAAGCGGGCGGCCGTGCGGGCGTCGGTAGCCACGGCCAGCTGCAGGGGCTGGGCTACCACTGGGAGCTGTGGGACGTGCAGGGCGGCGGCATGAGCGAGCACGACGCGCTCCGCACCGCCACGATCCTCGGCGCCCAGGCCATCGGGCTCGGCCGGGACGTCGGCTCGATCGAACCGGGCAAGCTCGCGGACCTGGTGGTCCTCGACGCGAATCCGCTCGAGAACATCCGCAACTCCAACACGATCCGGTACGTGATGATGAACGGACGGCTGTACGACGGGAACACGCTCGACGAAACGTGGCCGCGCCAGCGGCTCGCGGCCGACGAGTCGTGGCGTCACACCGCCCCCGCGGCCGCTGCCGGGATCAAGGGAGGTGCCCAGTGATCGCCCCGCGTACCAGCACCCGGAGGATCGCCATGACGGTTCTGTTGCGCGCCGCCGCGGCGGTGCTTGCTCTCGCGTCCGTGACGGTGCCCGCTGCCGGGCAGGGCCCGCGCCCCGCCGGGGCCCCCGGCCGCACGCCGCCCAAGCCGCTGCCGCTCGCGGAGGCCCGCAAGGCGACCTTCACGACCACCGAGGGCACGTGGATGTCCCTCGACGTGAGCCCGGACGGCCGGACCATCGTGTTCGACCTGCTCGGCGACCTCTACACCCTGCCCATCGCGGGCGGCAAGGCCACCCGGATCACCGAGGGCATGGCCTACGATGCGCAGCCGCGGTTCAGCCCGGACGGCGAGACCCTGGTCTTCGTCTCGGACCGGAGCGGCGGCGACAACGTCTGGACCATGCGGCTCGACTTCACCGACACGACCCAGGTCACGCAGGGCAACACGAGCCTCTACCTGTCGCCGGAGTGGATGCCCGACGGCGAGCACATCGTGGTGAGCCGCTCGGCCGGACTTGGCGGCCCCGCCAAGCTTCAGCTGTATCACGCGAAGCGGCGCAGCCCGATTCCGATCCCTGGTGTGCCCGCGACCTCCAAGACCGTGGGCGCGGCTCCGACACCGGACGGCCGGTACATCTGGTTTGCGGGCCGTGCGGGCGACTGGCAGTACAACGCGCTCTTCCCCCAGTACCAGCTCGGACGGTACGACCGGCAAACCGGCAGCACTCAGCAGCTGTCCCGGCGCTACGGATCCGCGTTCCGTCCGGCGATCTCGCCGGACGGGAAGTGGCTGGTCTACGGCTCGCGGGAGAATGCCGAGACGGGCCTCCGCATCCGCGATCTCGCGACCGGCGACGAGCGCTGGCTCGCCTACCCCGTGCAGCGCGACGAGATGGAGTCGCGCGCCCCGCTGGACGTGCTGCCGGGCTACAGCTTCACGCCGGACAGCCGGGCGATCGTCGTGTCGTATGGTGGCGGGATCTGGCGCGTGCCCGTCGAGGGCGGCGCGGCCGTGCAAATCCCGTTCGAGGCGGAGGTCAACGTCCCGGTCGGGCCGGAAGTGAAGTTCGCCTACCGGGTGGACACCACGGCCATGGTCACGGCGCGGCAGATCCGCAGTCCCGTGACCTCGCCCGACGGCCGGCAGCTCGCGTTCACCGCGTTCGACCGGCTGTGGGTGCGGCCCCTGCCGGACGGCGACGCGCGCCGACTCACGGCCGCCGAGGCGGGCGAGTACCACCCCGTGTGGTCGCCCGACGGCCAGTGGGTGGCCTACGTCACGTGGGACGATTCCGCCGGCGGGCACATCATGAAGGCACGCGCGGACGGCCGCACGCCACCGCAGCAGCTCACCCGGGCGGCGGCCCTGTACTACAACCTGGCCTGGTCACCCGACGGTCAGCGGATCGTCGCGAGCCGCGGCGCCGCCCGCGACCTCAAGAAGGCGCCGGACATCTTCTTCGGGCCGATTGGCGGCGAGTTCGTCTGGGTGCCGGCGGCGGGCGGTGACGCGAGCGTGATCGCGCCCACGGGCTCGCGCGACGCCGCCCATTTCCGGCTCGACCAGCCGGATCGCATCTACGCGTACAGTCCCGTCGAGGGCCTCGTGTCGTTCCGGTGGGACGGAACGGACGTGAAGGCGCACGTGCAGGTCCGCGGGAGTCTGCCTCCCGGCCTCGGCACACCGCACGAGGAACTGGAGGCCCTGCCGCGCCGGGTATTCCCCATCGTGCGCGACGCCCTCGCCGATCCCGAGCCAGCCGAGCAGGGACCGCAGCCGCCGCCCGCAGGCATCGTGCTCATTTCGCCGCAGGGCGGGCGGGCGCTCGCACAGGTCGGCAACGACATCTATGCGGTGGACATCCCGGAGATCGGCGGGCCGACACCAACGGTGTCCGTCGCCAGCCCCGCGGGGGCGCCCGTGACGGTGCGGAAGCTCACCGACGTGGGCGGCGAATTCCCCTCGTGGAGCGCCGACGGCAGGCGCGTGTACTGGGGCATCGGCAACGTCCTGTTCACGTATGACCTGGACCGCGTGGAGGCCATCGAAGACAGCACGGAGCGGGCGGGGCGCGAAACGGTGGCCCAGGCACTCCGGGTGCGCGGGATCCTCGACAGCCTCAAGGCGACCCGCAAGTCGGTGGACAGCCTCACCAAGGCGAACACCCCGGTTCCCGATTCGCTCAGGCAGAGGCTCAACGGCCTGATTGCCGACTCGGTGCTGGCCAAGGCCGACTCGATTCTCAAGATCGCCGACGAGGCCCGCGCGAAGGCCGCGGCCATTCGCGCCCAGGCGGACTCGGTGCGGGCCGGGCTCGACAGTGTCACCGCCGATACCGCGGCGTACCGTCCCGCCGAGCGGCGGATCGCCGTGCGGCTTCCACGCGACGTGCCCAGAGGGACCGTCGTGCTGCGCGGCGGTCGCGTGCTCACCATGAAGGGGCACGAGATCATTGACGATGCGGACGTGGTCGTGACCGACGATCGCATCACGGCGGTCGGGAAGACCGGCGAGGTCGAGGTGCCGGCGGGCGCCGAGGTCGTGGACGTGCGGGGCCGGACGCTGCTGCCCGGCTTCGTGGACACGCACTACCACCCCCAGTGGCTCGTTCCCGAGATCCACACGGAGCAGGTGTGGCAGTACCTCACCCACCTGGCGTTCGGCGTGACGACGACGCGCGATCCGCAGACGGGGTCGACCGACATCCTGAGCTACCAGGATCGGGTCGAGACCGGCGGCATGCTGGGACCGCGGAACTACTCGACCGGCCCCGGCGTGTTCCTCAGTGAGGGGATCCGCGACGCGGACCACGCGAAGACCGTGCTCAGGCGCTACTCGCAGTACTACGACACCAAGACGCTGAAGATGTACATGTCGGGCAACCGGCAGCAGCGCCAGTGGATCATCCAGGCCGCCAAGGAACTGGAGCTGATGCCCACGACCGAAGGCGGGCTCGACTTCAAGCTCGATCTCACGCACGTCATGGACGGCTACCCGGGCGTCGAGCACGCTCTGCCCATCGCGCCCATCTTCCAGGACGTGGTGGAGCTGTTCAAGGCCTCGCAGACGACCAACAGCCCGACGCTGCTCGTGTCCTACGGCGGCCCGTTTGGCGAAAACTTCTTCTACACGCACGAGAACGTGCACGACGACGCCAAGCTGCGGCGGTTTGCGCCCCACGAGAGCGTGGACGCGCGGTCCCGGCGCCGTGGGCCGGGGGCGGGCGGCAGCCCCGGTGGTGCCGGCTGGTTCCTCGACGAGGAGTACGTGTTCCCCCGGCACGCCGCGTTCGTGAAGCGGATGCTGGCTGACAGCGCGCGCATCGGGGTGGGGAGCCATGGGCAGCTTCAGGGCCTGGGCTACCACTGGGAGCTGTGGGCCATGGGATCGGGGGGCGCCGCGAGCCACGACGTGCTCCGGGCCGCCACCATCCTGGGCGCCGAAGCCATCGGGCTCGGCACGGACGTGGGCAGCATCGAGGCCGGCAAGCTGGCCGACATCCTGGTGCTGACCGACGATCCGCTCGCGGATCTCCGGAACTCGGTGAAGCTGCAGTACGTGATGAAGAACGGGCGGCTCTACGAGGCCGACACGTTGAACGAGGTGTGGCCCCGCCAGCGGCCGTTCGCGACACCGACATGGCAGCACCAGGAGCCGACCGGGGTGGCGGCGGGGATTCGTTAGAAGCCGTGCAGGGTGCAGGGGTGCAGGGTGCAGAGGGTGCCGTCGGGACCCTGCCCCCTGCACGCTGCCCCCTGCACTTTGCACTGTACCCCTGCACTGTGCCTCTGCCTTCCGGAGCCCCGATGCCTCCCAACCCCGCCCATCAGCCCGTCTTCGCCCCCGGACTGCCGAAGCCCATCGGCCCGTACTCCCCTGGCATGCTGTTCGACCGCCTCGTGCTCGTGTCGGGGCAGGGGGCGACCGATCCGGCCACTGGCCGGCTGGCCGGCCCCGACATCGAGACGCAGACGGAACAGGTGCTTCGGAACGTGCAGGCGATTCTGCGGGCTGCCGGCAGCGACCTGTCCTGTGTCCTCCGCTGCGGGGTATTCCTGGTGGACATGCGTGACTTCGACAGGATGAACGCGGTCTACCGCCGCGTGTTCGGCGAACATCGTCCCGCCCGCACGACGGTCCAGGTGGCAGGGCTGCCGGCCGCGGGCCTCCGGGTCGAGATCGACGCGATCGCCTACCGGCCCTAGCCGCGCGTCCCACGGCCGGCTCGGAAGCCCGCACCCCGCCGCCGCACGTCGCGCGACGGCCCCCGGCTCCCGCGCGCATTGCACGTGGCCTCGATTCGGATACCTTTTATCGGTTATCCCCCAGCTCCCGGATCGCGGCTCCCGCCCGTGCGACCCGGGCCGAGGACTCATGGCTCAGGCCGATATTCAGATTGCGGAATCCAGCTACCACCGGTGCGGCGACGACCCGGCGTTCTACGAGGCACTCTATGCGAACCTCCTGGCGAGCGACCCGCGGATCCCGGCCAAGTTCGCGCGCACCGAATTCTCGCGGCAGCATAAGCTCCTGAAGCACGCGCTGGGACTGCTGATCGTCTACGCCAAGCACCCCAACCCCGCGCTCCTCGAGCGGATCGCGTTGCGGCACGCTCGGGCCGATGCCAACGTCCCGCCGGAGCTCTACGCGAACTTCGAGGCGGCGCTCGAGCGTGCGCTGGCTTCGCACGACCCCGAGTTCACGCCGGCGGTGGCCGCGGCGTGGCGCGCGGCGCTCGCGCCCGGGATTGCCTACATGCAGTCGCGCTACGAGGACTGGTCGGCGTGACGGGATTGCGCTGCGCCCGGTGCGGCGCTCCGATCGGCACGGGGGCGCAGTTCTGCATGAAGTGCGGGGCCGATATCTCGGGCCAGCAGGCCAACGTCGCGACCCGCATGATGTCGGCCGGCTCGTCGGCTCAAGTCACGCGGCCGCGCCTCTCCCAGGCCGATCTGCTCGCGCGGCTGCGCGAAGCCACCCTCGGCGACTACGAGATTCTGGCGGAGCTGGGACGGGGCGGGATGGCCACGGTCTACCTGGCGCACGATCTCCAACTGGACCGGAAGGTCGCCATCAAGGTACTGAATCCGGGCGCCGGCGGAGAAGAGGGGCTCGTCGAGCGCTTCCGGCTCGAGGCCCGGACCGCGGCGAAGTTGTCGCACCCCAACATCATCCCCATCCACGCGGTCCGGGAGACGGAGAACCTCGTCTATTTCGTCATGAAGTTCGTCGTGGGACGGGCGCTGGACTCGATCATCCGGGAGCGGTCGCCGCTGCCGATCCCGATGGCGCGGGCGATCCTGGCCAAAGTCGCGGAGGCCCTCGGATACGCCCACCGTCACGGGGTGGTGCACCGCGACATCAAGCCCGCGAACATCATGATCGACGCCGAGGGCATGCCGGTGGTCACCGACTTCGGCATCGCGAAGGTCGTGGACCGCGATCGGCTCACCATGACGGGGACGGCCATCGGCACGCCGACGTATATGAGTCCCGAGCAGTGCAACGCGGGGACGATCACCGGTGCCTCCGACCAGTACTCCCTGGGCGTGGTGGCCTACGAGATGCTCACCGGCCAGCCGCTCTATGCCAGCGAAAGCGTCGTGACGGTGATGTTCAAGCACTGTCACGAGCCGCCGCCCACGGCCGAGTCGTTCGGCACCCGCGTGCCGGCGGACCTCGCCCAGACGGTGATCCGAATGCTGCAGAAGTCGCCCGCCGACCGGTGGTCCGCGATGGAGGACGCGCTGCCGAGCCTGCGTGGCGCGGACACCACGCAGGAAGACGGGATCCGGACCCAGATGATCGCGTTCGCGCAGGGGGGGACGCACGCGGCACTCCTCGAGCGGTTGAGCACGCCGCGGAGCCCCATTCCGGTGGGCGCGCGGACCCCGGTCGGCGTGGCGGCTGGATCGGCCGGGACCCGTCCGCCGAGACGCCGGCTCGCCGTGTATGCGGCGGTCGTCGTACTGGTGGGTGTTGCCGCCGGGTTGGCCATCATGCGGCCCTGGAGCCGGGGAACCGATGCCGAGCCGATCTCGCGCGTGGAGGTCGCGCCCGATGCCGCGGGCACCGGGACCGCTCCGGCGTCGGCGCGGTCGACTCCCGATTCCGCCACTGCTACGCGTCCCGCCGCCGCGGAGCCGGTGCC
>DAINBS010000083.1:0-10381 GCA_036732805.1 Gemmatimonadales bacterium
AAGAGGGGCAGAGAAGCAGAGAAGAGGGGCAGAGAAGCAGAGAAGAGGGGCAGAGGGGCAGAGAAGCAGAGAAGAGGGGCAGAGGGGCAGAGAAGAGGGGCAGGAAGGGCGGAACGGGAGGAGTCCGATGAGTGGTTGGGTGACGAGTGGGATGCTGGTCGGGTCGCTGCTGGTGACGGCGGCCGCCGCGGCGCAGCAGCCGCTGCCGGGGGCCGAGAAGCGCATCCCGGCCCAGCCGGGATTCCGGGTCTACGTGCTCGTGGACATGGAGGGCATGGGGTCCGCGGTCAAGAACCAGGAGGTGATCGCCGGCAACGAAGGGCCCGCCTACCGTGACCGCACCGGCCCCGACTACTGGGAGCACTACCGCTCCATGCTCACCGAGGAGACGAACGCGGCCATCCGCGGCGCGCGGGCGGCGGGCGCCCAGTCGTTCGTGGTCAACGAGGGCCACGGGGGGAACCGGTTCGCCAACCTGCTGCCGTGGGCGCTCGACCAGGAGGCGATCCTGATCCGGGGCTATCCCCGGCCCATGGTCATGAGCACGGGCATCGACAGCACGTTCGGCACCATGATGATGTTGGCGATGCACGCGTCGTGGGGCAAGCCGGGCGTGATGGCGCACAGCTACGCGTTCGCGGACTTCCGGGTGAACGGGACGTTCCTGAACGAGGTGGGTATCAACGCGCTCGTGGCGGGCGAGCAGGGGGTGTCGGTGTCGCTGGTGAGCGGCGACGACGAGCTGATGAACGAGGTCCGTGGGATTCTGGGCGACCGCGTCGTCCTGGTCACCGTGAAGACGGCGCTGGGCGGCGCCGCGGCGATCACGTACAGCCCGACGGTGGTGCACCGCATGCTCGAGGAGGGCGCGCGCGAAGCCGTCCGGCGCGAGCGGGCGGGCGAACTCGAACCGTACACGCTCGCCAAGCCCTACCAGGTCGAGTTCACGCTCCGGCCCACGTACCCGAACGCCGTGGTGGCCGGTGTGGACAGCCTGGCGCCGCTCTGGGGCGTCGAGAAGACGGGTCCGCGTACCTATCGCTACGTGACCTCCGAGGCCAGGCGGATCGCGTATCTGCTGGACGCGGTTGAGCTGGTGGTACTGCCGTGAGCAGGCGGACAGGCGGGCGGGCGGTCAGGCGGACAGGAGGGGCATGCTGAACGCATTGCTGGTGGCGCTGTCGCTGGGTGGCGTGCCGGGGTTCGTGGCTCGGCTCCGGCGTCCCGTGGCCGTCGTCCGCCATGACCGCGTGCGCGAGCCGCGAGGGTCCACGCATCTCGCCGGGCTTGCCCGGCGGCTGGTGCGCGAGGCCCCTGCCGCGCCGGCGCCGACGATCATGGAGTGGGACTGGGGCGAGACCCGCACGGCCTCCATATCGACCGGCGCCCGCACGGTGTTCTTCCGGGAACGCTGAAGGGGCGGACCGGTACCCGATCCGCCCCGTCTGCCCTTCTCTCTGCCCCTCTGCCCCTCTTCTCTGCTTCTCTCCCCCTCTGCCCCTCTTCTCTGCTCTTGCTATCGCTGGGTGATATCGACCCGCGTCACGTGCAGGTTCAACGCGTGGTTCACACGCAGGCCAACCTGGCCGTCGGTCGGGAGCGCTGCGCGCGCCACCGCCGCCACGGGCTGATCGTTCACGATGACCCGCACCGAATCGGTGTCAACGTCCACGGCGAGCACGTTCTTGGCCGGCCCTTCCTGGCCCGTGTGCTGGACGATGGCCGGATGCCCCTTCCACTGGACCAGCGTTTCCGTGGCGCCGCCCTCGCGTCGCTTGACGAGCACCGCGCCGTCCTTGCGGAGCAGCACGTAGAGGTAGGCCAGTCCGGGTCCGTCCAGATCGCGGCCGCCAACGAACAGCCCAAAGCCCTCGCGGCGCTCGCCAGGGAACAGGAAGATCTCCGACTCGACGCGGTAGTTCCCGGATGCCTGCCAGGCGGGATCGTACGTGATCATGGCGGGCCCCGTGGTGATGTGCCATCCGGGCGGCATCGTCGTGACCTGGACGGTGTCGTTCTGCGTGGCGGACATGGAACCACCGGCGACAACCGTCGGTGTGCCGCGGTCGGCACGGACCTTCCAGCTCGCGGGGACGGTGGGAGTGGCGCTTTCCTGCGCCGCGAGTGGCGCCGCGCACAGTACGAGCAGCGGCAAGACCTGCTTCATGAAACGACTCCGGGCTTGGGTGGGGGTGGGGAGACTAGCGTCGCCCTGCCATCCGGGCAAGCCGGGGGGCGCTAGTGCCGGTCCAACTTGTTCCACCTATGGATTCGCCCAGGGTGAACCCTAGACCGGACAAGTTGGAACGGCACTAGCTGGCGCGCTTCCCGGGATCCGGCTCCGGCGCCGGATGGTCCGTGAAGCCCTCGCCCACCAAGCCGAGGCGGCGCGCGCGCTTGAGCCACTGCTGGCGTGCCAGCTCCTGCATGTCCTTGTGCTTGTCGGCCTCGTCCACGATCTCGAGGCCCAGCACGGTCTCGACGACATCCTCCATGGACACGACCCCGGCGGTGCCGCCGTACTCGTCCAGGACGAGGGCGATGTGTTCCCGGCTGTCGAGGAAGCGCTCGAGCAGCTGCGGCAGCGGGAGGCTGTCGGGGACCACCTGGATTTCGCGCCGCAGGTCGTTCATGCGGCGCGCGTGCTGGTCGCGCGCGCCACACAGGAGCACGTCGTCCTTGAGGACGTAGCCCGTCACGTCGTCGAGGTCTTTCCCGTACACCGGGATCCGCGAAAACCGGAACTCCGCGTGACCGCTCAGCACGTCCCCGACGGTCGCCGATTCGGAGACGGCGAAGAGGACGATGCGCGGGGTCATGATGTGCTTGGCGCGGAGGCTGCCCATCCGGAACAGGTTGCGCAGCACCCGGCTTTCCTCCGCGCGGAACACGCCCTCCCGGGCGCCGAGCTCCGCGAGGGCGGTGAACTCCTCGCGGTGGACCGCCTTGGTGGTCGAGGCGCGGCCGATCATGCGGGTGAGACGGCGCGCAAGGGCCACGAGCGGCCAGAGCACCGGAATCAGCACCCAGAGCACGCGGGCCACGAACGGCGCGAGCCGGCGCCAGTAGACCGCCCCGAGCGTCTTGGGGAGGATCTCCGACAGGAACAGGATCGCGAGCGTCAGGAACGCGGAGAAGAGCGCGATGTAGGTGTCCCCGAACGCCTTGGCCGCCTGCGCCCCGGCCGCCGTCGCGCCGAACGTGTTGGCAATCGTGTTCAGGGTGAGGATCGCGGCGAGCGGCTGGTCGATGTCCTGCTTCAGCCGCCGGAGGAGGGGGCCCGTGCTCTTGTGCTTGGCTTCGAGCGCCGCCACGTATGACGGCGTCACGCTGAGGATGGTGGCCTCCATCAGCGAGCACAGGAACGATAACGTCAGCGCGAGACCGACGATGAGGAGCAGCAGGGCCATCGTCTGGGAGAATCTACCGTTCGACCGTACATTTCGCGCTCCATGCGCGCTTCCGTTCTGGTGGGCCTCAGCGCCCTGCGCGGCAACCCGCTCCGCACCGCCCTCTCCACGCTGGGCGTCGTGATCGGCGTGGGAGCCCTCGTGTCGGTGCTCTCGATGGGCGACGGGGTCGAGCGGTTCGCCCGGCAGGAGATCGAGCGCTCCACCGACCTGCTGATCATCATGGTGACCCCGCGGACGAGCCGATCCATGGACGGCCTCCAGATACGGCTGGCGGACTATCCCACGTTCACGGCCGACGACGCCGATGCCCTGCAGGAGGCGCTGGGCACCAGAGCGTCGGTGTACCTCGGGATCACGGGTGGCGTGACCGCGCGTCCGCCGGGCGATTCGGCGACCCGCGGTGTCATGGTGTCCGGCATGGGCGCGCTGCCGCGGGACCTGCCGTACACGCTGCGAGCGGGTCGGCTGCTCGACACCGCCGATCTCGCGGCCGGGGAACCGGTGGTCGTGTTCCCGGCGCCGCTCGCCGAGGCAATGGGACTCGGGCTGGGCGACTCGGTGCTGCTCGGGCCCATGCCGTTCCGGATCGTGGGGCTCATGGCCGGAGCCGACACAGCCACCCGGGTGCCCGCGATGGTGCCGCTGTCGGCCGTCGCGCGTGCCCTTGCTCCTCTGCCCCCGCCCCCGCCCGCTCTGGCACTCCGTGTCGGGGACATCGAAGCAGTGCCCGGCGTGCGCTCGGCGGTCGAGTCCTGGCTTGCGACACGGTGGCCGGACTGGGACGAGCGGGTCCAGGTCCAGTCCAACGAACGGCTGGCGGACCAGGCCCGGCGGGGCATGCTGGTGTTCAAGCTCCTGATGGGGGCCATCACCGGCGTGTCGCTGGTGGTGGGCGGGATCGGGATCATGAACGTCCTGCTGGCGTCGGTCACGGAGCGCACGCGGGAGATCGGCGTGCGCCGCGCCACGGGCGCGCGCCGCCGGGACGTGCTGGCCCAGTTCCTGGCCGAGTCGGTGGCCATCACGGGCGCGGGCGCCGCCGCTGGCGTGGTGCTCGGCCTGGTGGTTGCGGCGGGGGTGGCGGCCCTCATGCGGGCCCAGACTCAAGCGCCCATCCACATCGCCATCACGGCCTCGACGCTCGCGGTCGCGGCCGGGGCCGCGATCGCCGTGGGGCTCGTCTTCGGGATGTATCCCGCGATCCGCGCGGCCCGGCTCGCGCCGATTGACGCCATCCGCCACGAGTAGTTGCTTCCGGGCTCGTCGATCCCCGGCCCAATCCAGAACAGGACCCGTCCCATGCGTCACCTGATCGTGCTGCTGTCTGCGCTCGCCTGCACCGCACCGCTGGCAGCCCAGGGACCCGTCACCACCCGATATCGGGAAGCGGCCGACCGCATCATCGCCGCGGCGCTGGCGGACAGCGCGGCCTACGCCCGGCTGGGCGAGCTGGTGGACCGGTTCGGACATCGGCTGAGCGGTTCGGAGAGCCTGGAGCGGGCGATCGACTGGATCCTGACCGGGATGGAGCGCGACGGCCTGGCCAACGTGCGCGGCGAGCCGGTGCTGGTGCCGGCGTGGGTGCGGGGCAGGGAATCGGCGGAGCTCGTGTCACCACGCCCCATGCAGCTGCCCATGCTTGGCCTTGGCGGGAGCGTCGGGACGCCGCCCGAAGGGGTCACGGCCGAGGTCCTCGTGGTGAGCAGTTTCGCCGACCTGGATGCGCACGCGGCCGAGGCCAGGGGCAGGATCGTGCTGTTCGACGTGCCGTTCACCAGCTACGGACCCACCGTCCGGTACCGCTCGGACGGTGCCGTGGCCGCGGCGCGGCACGGCGCGGTCGCGGGACTGCTCCGGTCGGTGACGCCCAACTCCCAACGCTCGCCCCACACGGGTGCCACGGACTACGACGACTCGGTGCCGCGGATCCCGTTCGCCGCGCTCACGGTCGAGGATGCGATGATGCTCCACCGGATGCAGGACCGGGGCGAGCGGATCGTCGTGCGGCTCACGATGGAGGCCACCACGCTGCCGGACCGGCCCTCACGGAACCCCATGGGCGAGCTGGTGGGCCGGGAACGCCCCGACGAGGTGGTCGTGCTCGGCGGTCACATCGACTCGTGGGACGTGGGCCAGGGCGCCATGGACGACGGGGGCGGGGTCGTGGCGGCGTGGGAGGCGGTGCGCCTGCTCAAGCGGCTCGGGCTCACGCCACGGCGCACGATCCGCGTGGTGGGGTGGACCAACGAGGAGAATGGTCTGCGGGGCGGAACGGCGTATCGCGACGCACATCAGGACGCGCTCGACCGCCACGTCCTCGCGATCGAGACGGACGCCGGCGTGTTCGCGCCGCAAGGGTTCGGGTTCCAGGGGAGCGACTCCGCGTACGCCCTCGTCCGCCAGGTGGGTGCCCTGCTCGAGGGGATCGGCGCGGGCGCCGTCACGCGCGGCGGCGGAGGGGCGGACATCAGCCCGATCACGCGCGAGGGCGTGCCTGGCATGGGGCTCGACGTGGACGGCACCCGCTACTTCTGGTACCACCACTCCAACGGCGACACACTCGACAAGCTCGACCCGCGCGAGATGAACCTCTGCATCGCCGCGCTGGCGGTGATGGCGTACGTCGTGGCGGATTTGCCCGAGGGGCTGCCGCGATAGCAGGCGGTCAGGCGGTCAGGCGGACAGAGACCGCTCAGCCCCCGACCGCTCAACCCCCCTCACGTCATCACGTCCTCACATCTTCACACCTTTCGCAGCCCGGGTCCGGGGCGTATCGTTGGGGCCCTCGCGTTGCCGGAGGCCGCATGCGCACGCTCCTCGTCGCCGCTCTCCTCGCCTGCACGCCCATCGCGCTCTCTGCGCAGGCAGCGCGGCGGTTGTTCATCTCCGTGGACATGGAAGGCATTGCCGGGGTCGTCACGGGCGAACAGCTGGGCGTCGGCGGCTTCGAGTACGAGCGGTTCCGGCGTTTCATGACCGAGGAAGTGCTCGCGGTGATCCGCGGCGCCAGGGCCGCGGGGATCACCGAGTTCCTCGTGACGGACGCGCACGGCAACGGGCAGAACCTGCTGATCGACCTTCTGCCGGAAGACGTCCAGGTGATCCGCTCCTGGCCGCGGCCCCTGGGCATGATGGAAGGGATCGACTCGACGTTCGAGGGCGCGGTGTTCGTGGGCTACCACGCCGGCACCACGAACCCGGAAGGCGTGCGGGCGCACACGTTCTCGAGCGCACGGCTCACCGACGTGCGGTTGAACGGCCGCTCGGTGCCGGAAGGCGGCGTCAACGCGGCCATCGCGGGGCACTTTGGCGTCCCGGTGGTGCTGGTCACCGGCGACGCCGCCGCGGTGGCCGAAGTGCGGGCGGTGATCGGGCCGGTGGAGGCCGCGATCGTCAAGTGGCCCGTGAGCTTCCACTCGGCGCGAACGATGACGCCGCAGGCAGCCGCGCGGCTCATCGAGGAGCGCACGCGCGTGGCGCTCGTGAACCGGCGCGCGCGCAACCCGTACGTGCTGGCAGGTCCGGTGACGCTCGACGTGACCTTCAAGCACTACCAGCCGTCTCAACTGCTGTCCTGGCTGCCGGGCGTCGAGCGGCCGGACGCGCACACGATCCGGTACGTCGGCCCGGATATCCTGGCGGTCTCGCGGTTTCTCACCGTGATCAACCACTACTCGCTGGATCTCGAACCCTGACGCGGGAGACACTCATGACCGAACACGTCTACAAGACCATCGAGGTGTACGGCTCGTCCAAGACCGGCGTGCAGGACGCGATGGAGAAGGCGGTGGCCAAGACCGGGGAGACCGTGCGCAACATGCGGTGGTGCGAGATGATCGAAGTGCGCGGGCACATCGAAGATGGGAAGGTGCAATACTGGCAGGTGGGGGTGAAGATCGGGTTCACGGTGGACGACTGATAGCCGTGGGCCGTTGGCCGTTAGCCGTTGGCCGTTAGCCGTTAGCCGTTGGCCGTTAGCCGTTGGCCGTGGGCCGTGAGCCGCGAATCGAAAGGCGGGATCCGGGCGTGATGCACAACCGGCTTCTGGTGGTCGTGGGCCTCGTATTGCTTGGCTGTGGGCGGCAGGATGCGCCTCCGCGGGAGGTGGCCGGCGGGAGTGCGGCAGCACCGGCGGCGGAGGCCGAGGCGTGGCGGCCCCTGGTGGGGGAGTACGAACGGGGCGGGCGCCGGCTGGTGTTGCTCGAGCGGTCCGAGACGCTGCGGGTGCTGCTCGACTCGGGCCTCGGCCTGCCGGTCATGCTGACGGCGGACTCGCTGGTTCCGCTCGACGTGCCTGCGGCGCCGCGGTTCGCCATCGACCGGGCCCCGGACGGGGCGGTCAGCGCGCTCGAGGATGCGGGCGGCGTGTGGACCCGGCGACCACTCGGCCGCGGGACGTTCCGCATCGCGCCGCGCCGGCCCGTGGAGGAGCTGCGGGCGGCGGCGCTCGCGGCGACACCACCCGTCGAGTCCCCGGAGCTGCTCCCTCCCGACCTGGTGGAGATCACCTCGCTCGACTCGACCATCCGGTTGGACATCTGGTATGCCACCACCGACAACTTCATGGGCGAGCGGTTCTATGAATCGCCGCGCGCGTTCCTGCAGCGTCCCGCCGCGGAGGCGCTGGTGCGCGCGCATCGGCGGCTCGGGGCGCTGGGCTACGGCCTGCTGATCCACGACGCGTACCGGCCCTGGTACGTGACGTGGATGTTCTGGGAGGCGACGCCCGATTCCCAGAAGGTGTTCGTGGCGGACCCCGCCGCCGGCTCGCGCCACAACCGCGGGGCGGCCGTGGATCTCACCCTCTACGAACGCGCCACCGGAGCGCCCGTCCCGATGCCCAGCGGGTACGACGAGTTCTCCGAGCGGGCGCATCCCACCTACCCCGGCGGCACCACCCGCCAGCGCTGGCACCGCGACCTCCTCAGGGCAACGCTCGAGGCCGAGGGGTTCCGCGTCTACGAGTACGAGTGGTGGCACTTCGACTTTGCGGGATGGGAGCGGTACCCGGTCCTGAACCTCCGATTCGAGGAGATCGATAGCCGTTAGCCGTTGGCGGTTAGCCGTTAGCCGTTAGCCGTTAGCCGTTAGCCGTTGGCCGTTAGCTGTTAGCCGTTGGCCGTAGCGGTTGGGCGGTTGAGCGGTTACCCTCTGCGACCCTGCACTCTGCCCTCTGCACTGTCGTTCCGGCCCGCCGTCACCGCCCTCGTCCGGCCCCCCTCCCCGGTTGCCTTGAGTCCGCCGATTGGTGAAGCTTCGGCGTTGAATCAGGGGGAGTTGGTTCATGTTGACATCGCTGCTTCATGCGGGACTTGTCGCCGCGGCGCTCGTACTGCCACAGGACGAGGGACAGGTGGCGCCGCGCTTCCCGGCCGAGGTCGAGACCGCGGCCTCCCGCATCTTCAACTCCACCATGAGCCCGTTCTGCCCGGGCCTGCTGATCGCGAACTGTCCGTCGCCCGGCGCCGCGGAACTCAAGGTGACCATTCGCGAGCAGCTTGCGGCGGGGATGACGCCGGATTCCGTACGGGCGCTGCTGTTTGCCACCTACGGCCCGGAGATCCAGGCCACCCCACCGGCCAGCGGCTTCGGCCTGCTGGCGTGGCTGGTCCCCGGCCTTGCGCTCCTGGGCGGGGGCGTGGTGGTGACGTGGTGGCTGCGGCAGCGAGGGCGCCCGCAGGCGGCGGCCCCGAGGGCGTCGCCCGCGCTCGATCCCGAGGCCGAGGCGCGGCTCGAGAAGGAGTTGGCGGAATTGTAGCGTCCAGGTCGTGTTGTATTTTTATACACTGGTCCGTATAATCATGCCTTTCCGGTACTGACCTTCCACTCCAGACGGGTACCATGACGACACCGGCCACGGATTTCCTGAGCGAGGTCGAGCGCTACAGCGCCAACAACTACCATCCGCTCCCGCTCGTGCTCGAGCGCGGCGAGGGGGCCTGGGTATGGGACGTCGAGGGGAAGAAGTACCTCGACTGCCTCGCCGCGTACTCGGCGGTGAACCAGGGGCACCGGCATCCGGCCATCATCGCCGCGGCCAAGGCCCAGCTCGACCGCATCACGCTCACCTCCCGCGCGTTCCACAACGACCAGATGGGGCCGTTCCTCCGGGAGCTGTGCGAGCTGACGGGCTACGAGCGGGCGCTGCCCATGAACTCCGGGGCGGAGGCCGTGGAGACGGCGCTCAAGGCCGTGCGGCGGTGGGGCTACCGGGTGAAGAAGATCCCCGCCAACAAGGCGGAGATCATCGTGTGCGCCGACAACTTCCACGGCCGCACCACGACCATCGTGTCGTTCTCGTCGGACCCGCACTACAACGCCGACTTCGGCCCGTTCACACCGGGCTTCAGGATCATTCCGTTCGGTGACTTGAAGGCGCTGGAAAACGCCATCACGCCCAACACCGCCGCGTTCCTGGTGGAGCCAATCCAGTGCGAGGGTGGCGTGCTGATCCCGCCCAAGGGCTACCTGGCGGGCGCCGCCGAGCTGTGCCGCAAGCACAAGGTACTGTTGGTGGCCGACGAGATCCAGACGGGCTTGGGCCGCACGGGCAAGCTGTTCGCCTCCGAGTGGGACGGCGTGCGGCCGGACGTGATGGTGATCGGCAAGGCCCTCTCGGGCGGCGTCTATCCCGTCTCCGCCATGCTCGCGGATGCCAAGGTGATGGACGTGTTCGAGCCCGGCAGCCACGGCTCGACGTTCGGCGGCAACCCGCTCGCCGCGGCCATCGGCCGGGCGGCGCTCAGGGTGCTGGTGGACGAGAAGCTGGCCGACCGCGCGCACGAGCTGGGCACCTGGTTCCTGGGCGAGCTCAAGAAGATCGAGTCTCCCCACGTCAAGGAAATCCGCGGCCGCGGTCTCATGATCGGGGTCGAGATCAAGACGTCGAGCGGCAAAGCCCGGCCGTACTGCGAGGAGCTGGCCCAGCGCGGGATCCTGTGCAAGGAGACGCACGACCAGGTGATCCG
>DAINBS010000084.1:0-10302 GCA_036732805.1 Gemmatimonadales bacterium
CGCCGTCCGCAGCGTCACCGACAAGCCGCTGCGGGTGGACGCCAACGAGGGCTGGAAGTCCAAGGAGGAGGCCCTCCGCAAGATCAAGTGGCTGGAGACCCAGGGCGTCGAGCTGATCGAGCAGCCCCTGCCGGCCGCGATGCTCGAGGAGCACCGCTGGCTGCGCGACCGCGTGGATATGCCCATCTTCGCCGACGAAGCCTGCCTGCGCCCGACGGACATCCCGGCGCTGGCCAGTGCGTACGACGGCGTGAACGTCAAGATCGACAAGGCGGGGGGCATCCTGCAGGGGTACCGGATGATCCAGATCGCGCGCGCCCTCGGGCTCAAGACCATGCTCGGCTGCATGATCTCGAGCTCGGTGAGCGTCACCGCGGCGGCGCACCTCTCGCCGCTGGTGGATTACGCGGACCTGGATTGCGCGCTGCTCGTGGCCAACGACCCCTACATGGGGGTGACGGTGGGCCCGGGCGGCAAGCTCCAGCTGCCGGACCGTCCGGGGCTTGGCGTGACGCGCAGGGCCTGACGCCCGACCTGCTCAGTCCCGCCGCGCCGCGGCGCGGCGGGACCAGCGATCCGCGAGGAGCGACACTGCCACGCCGGCCGCGAGGATGAGCAGCACGGCACCGAGCAGGTAGAAGTTGAAGTGCCTCCCCAGGACGGCCTTGAGCCACGAGGCCGTCAGCATCTTCGCTCCCACCACCATCAGGACGAGCGCCAGCGCCACCTTGAGATAGCGGAACTTCGTGAGCATCCCGGCGAGGGCGAAGTAGAGCGACCGCAGCCCGAGAATCGCGAACACGTTGCTCGTGAATACGAGGAACGGATCGGCGGTGATGGCGAAGATCGCGGGGATCGAGTCCACCGCGAAGATCAGGTCCGTCGTCTCCACCATGATCAGCGCCAGCGCCAGCGGGGTGAGCATGAGCGTGCCCGGCGCTGCCCGCTCGACCGCGGCATCGCGCACGGCCGCGGCACCCGGCGTCTCCGGCGCCAGGGACGCCGCCGTTCCCGCCCGCACGACGAACCGCTGGCCGTGGAGCCGCTCCGTCACGGGGAACAGGCGGCGCGTCAGGCGGACCACCAGGTTCTGGTTCGGGTCGGCGTGATCCGTGCGGATCGCGAGCATCTTGAGGCCGGTCACGATCAGGAACAGCCCGAACACGTACAAGACCCAGTGGAACTCGGCGATCAGCCGCGCGCCGGCCCCGATCATGACCCCGCGCATGACGAGCGCTCCGAGAATGCCCCAGAAGAGCACCCGGTGCTGGTAGAGCGCCGGCACCGCGAAGAAGCCGAACAGCATGGCGATCACGAAGACGTTGTCCACGCTGAGCGACTTCTCGACCACGTAGCCGGTCAGGTACTTGAGGGTGGCGGCACCCCCGTCGTTCACCAGCCCGTCCACGGGGTCCGGCGCGCGCCCCAGCCCGAGCCACTGGTGCTCGTACCCGAAGTACACGAACACCGCAAAGCCAAGTCCCATGGTGATCCACACCGCCGACCAGCCAAGGGCCTCCCGCATGGACACGACATGGGCGTGCCGGTGGAACACGCCCAGATCGAGCGCCAGCATGAGCAGGACGAGAGCGATGAACCCGAGCCAGACCCAGAGCATGCACGTTCACGGTTGAAAGGCGCGGGCAATCTAACGACAGCGCGCGCCATGCCGCGTCGCCCTCCGGCCGGTGCGACGGCAGGTGGGCGGGGGGCGGTTGTCGGCGGCCGTACCTCTGGCGATACTGGGCGCATCCCCAAACGCGACGGACGGGACGATGGCGTGGGTGGCACCACTGGGGCGGACCGGCGCGGTGCTGGCGGGCCTGGTCGTTGGCTTGGCCATGGGAACCGGGGCCTTCACGTTCTGGTTCGGACGCGGGGCGTCCTACCTCACCAACGACCCCGCCGCGTGCGCCAACTGCCACGTCATGGAGGAGCAGTACAGCGGCTGGATGACCGCGAGCCACCGCACGGCCGCCACCTGCAACGACTGCCACACGCCGCACAACCTGGTGGGCAAGTACGCCGTCAAGGGGAAGAACGGCTTCTGGCACTCCTTCGCGTTCACGACGGGCTGGTTCGCCGAGCCGATCCGCATCAAGCGCTCGAACCGCGCGGTCACCGAGCAGCGCTGCCGGGACTGCCACCAGGAGATCGCCCGGGTGGTGGACGGTCCCGGGCGTGACGAACCGCTCTCGTGCATCACGTGTCACGCGTCCGTGGGACATCCGCACTGACCCGCGGCCGCTCATTCCTGACGAGGTTCCACGATGACCGATGCTCCTCGCCCTCCCCGCTCCGCCGCGAAGTGGTTCGTGGGCGGCGTGGCCGCGGCGGGTCTCGTTGCCGTGCTCGCCCTGGCCGTGCTCGTGAACATCTTCGAGCGGAAGCAGGAAGCGCGCACGGCCTTCATCCGCGTCACCGCCGTGACCGATACCACCGACGACCCGGCCACGTGGGGCGCCAACTTCCCGCTCCAGTACGACCTGTACCAGCGCACCACCGATCAGGTGCGTACCCGGTTCGGCGGCAGCGAGGCCATGCCGCGCACGCCCACCGAGGCCGACCCGCGCTCGGTCGTGGCCCAGTCGAAGCTGGAGGAGGATCCGCGGCTCAAGCGGATGTGGGCCGGCTACGCCTTCTCGCGCGACTTCCGCGAGGAGCGTGGCCACGCGTACATGCTCGACGACCAGACGTTCACCGAGCGCCAGCAGGTGCAACAGCCGGGTGCGTGCCTCAACTGCCACGCGTCCATGTACGTGGTGTACAACCGGCTCGGCGATGGCAATCCCGTCATCGGATTCGAGCGGATCAATCAGATGCCGTACGCCGAGGCGCGGAAGCACGCGAATCGGGCCATTGCCTGCATCGACTGCCACGACCCCGAAACCATGCGGCTCCGGGTGTCGCGGCCCGCATTCATCGAGGGCATGCGCGCGTACAAGGCCTCACAGGGCATTCCCGATTACGACGTGAACACGATGGCCACCCGGCAGGAGATGCGGGCGTTCGTCTGCGGGCAGTGCCACGTGGAGTACTACTTCCGCGGCCCGGAGAAGCGGCTCGTCTATCCCTGGTCCAACGGCCTCAAGGTCGAGCAGATCTACGCGTACTATCAGACGGCGGGCTTCAAGGACTGGACGCACGAGGCGACGGGCGCCAACGTGCTCAAGGCGCAGCACCCCGAGTTCGAGATGTGGAACCAGGGCGTGCATGCGCGGGCCGGCGTGGCCTGCGCCGACTGCCACATGCCGTACCTGCGGGTCGGGGCACAGAAGATCAGCGACCACCACGTGCAGAGCCCGCTGCTCAACGTCAGCAACGCCTGCCGCACGTGCCACCCGGTGGACGAGGAGGAGCTCAAGGCCCGGGCGGAGCGCATCCAGGAGAACACGTACGCCCTGCGCAACCAGGCGATGGACGCGCTGATGGACCTCATCGGCGACGTCGAGGCCGCCGTCGGGCGGGGAGTGTCGGACGCCGACCTCGCGGCGGCGCGCGAGATGCAGCGCCGCGCGCAGTTCTACATCGACTTCGTCGAGGCCGAGAACTCGACGGGTTTCCATGCACCACAGGAGGCGGCACGGATTCTCGGGCAGGCGCTCGACTTTGCCCGGCAGGGACAGATCGCCGTGCGCGACACGCGGTTCACCCCGCGCGTTCCGGCGGGCGCCGACCGCTGAGCCACCCCGGCCGCGGCCCCCGCGCCGCGGCCGCCTGACGAACGGAGGGAAGCACCGGCACGATGTCCTGGCTCGCTGAGCTGGCCCGCACCCAGCCCGTCGCGCACGCCGTGCTCGCCCTGTCGATCGTCGCGGTGCTGGGGCTCGCGCTGGGCGGACTCCAGATCCGGGGCATCCGGCTGGGCTCCGCCGGCGTCCTGTTCGCCGGCATCGTGCTGGGGCATTTCGGTCTCATGATCAGCGAGCCGATCCTCGCGTTCCTCAAGGAATTCGGGCTCATCCTCTTCGTCTTCACGATCGGCCTGCAGCTCGGGCCCGGGTTCTTCGCCGCCCTGCGGCGCGAGGGCATCCGGCTGAACGCGCTCGCCACCGCGGTGGTGGCGGCGGGGACCCTGCTCACCCTGCTCGCCGCGCGGGTGTTCGACCTCGGTCCGTTCGCCGCCGTGGGCCTTTTCTCCGGGGCCACCACCAACACCCCGTCGCTCGGCGCCGCCGAGCAGGTGCTGACCATGGTGGAGGGCGTGGGCCGCCAGGAGGCGGCGCTCCCGGCGCTCGCCTACGCGGTCGCCTACCCCGCGGCCATTGCCGGCATCATCCTGAGCCTGCTCCTGATGCGCGCGCTGTTCCGGATCGACCTCGATCAGGAGGCCGCCCGGTACCGGACGGACCAGCAGGCCGGGGTCGAGCCCCTCGAGCGGATGCACCTCGTGGTGGAAAACCCCAACCTCGACGGCCTGCCGCTCGGACAGGTGCCCGGACGGCAGGAGACGGGCGTCATCGTCTCGCGCATCCGGAAGAAGGGCGAGACCGACGTGCGCGCGGCCGCGGCCGACACCACGCTCGGCCTCGGAGACATCATGCTCGTGGTGGGCACCCGCCCGGGGCTGGAGCAGTTCCGGCGCGTCGTGGGCAGCGTGAGCGACGCGAACCTGCTCGAGGCGTCCGGCGCGGTCATCTCCCGCAGGGTGGTCGCAACCCGGCCCGCCATGCTCCGACGCCCCCTCCGCGAGCTGGGCCTGCGCCATCTCTACGGGGTCACGGTCACGCGCGTCACCCGGGCCGAGATGGAGATGACCGCTGTCCCCCACCTCAAGCTGCAGTTCGGCGACGTGCTCCAGGTGGTCGGCGACGAGGCCAGCATCACGCGCGCGGCCGCGGCACTCGGCAATTCGCTCCGCGTGCTCAACGAGACCCAGTTCATCCCCCTGTTTCTCGGCATCGCGCTCGGCGTCCTCGCCGGGCTCCAGTCCATGCGCGTGCCGGGCCTCCCGGTGCCCGTGCATCTCGGGCTCGCCGGCGGACCGCTCGTGATCGCCATCCTGCTCAGCCGGCTGGGGCACGTGGGCCGGCTGGTGTGGTACGTGCCCGGAATCGCGAACATGGCGTTCCGCGAGCTCGGCATCACGCTGTTCCTCGCCTGTGTGGGGCTGCAGGCCGGGAGGCACTTCTTCACCACCGTCTGGAGCCCGACCGGGCTCGCGTGGCTCGGCGCGGGCTTCCTGATCACCACGATTCCGGTCCTCGCGGTGGGCATCGTCGGGCGGCTCGTCTTCAAGCTCAACTTTCTCACGCTGAGCGGGCTGCTGGCCGGCAGCATGACCGACCCACCGGCGCTCGCGTTCGCCAGCGCGCACGGGCACACCGACGCCCCGACGGTGGCCTACGCCGCCGTCTATCCGCTCACCATGCTGCTGCGGATCCTCGTCGCCCAGATCCTGGTCCTGCTCCTGATCTCGTGACGGACCTTCCGGCTCCGGGCCCCCGGCAGCCATGTTTCCCGGCCTCCGACGTCCAGAGGACTCTCATGTCGCACCGTACCGCCGTGCTGCTCGCCGTTCTGGCGCTCGTCGCCTGTCCGCTCGCCGCTCCCGCGCAATCGCCCGCCGCCGCGCCGTCCGGCGCCCGGGGCTTCTACCGCTTTCCGGCGCTCCACGGCGACACGGTCGTGTTCGCCGCCGAAGGCGACCTGTGGAAGGTGGCCGTGTCCGGCGGCGAGGCCCGGCGCCTGACGACGCACCCTGGAGAAGAGACGGATCCCGAGCTGTCTCCCGATGGGCGCACGCTCGCCTTCACCGCGCGGTACGAGGGCCCGGCCGAGGTGTACACGATGCCCCTGGGCGGCGGCGTGCCCACCCGGCGCACCTGGGAGGCCGAGCCGTCCGTCGTCACCACGTGGACGCCCGACGGGAAGCTCGTGTACACCACGACCCACTACTCCGGGATTCCCAAGCCGCGGCTCGTGACCCTCGACCTGGCCGCGGGCGCGGCCACGCAGATCCCGCTGGCCGAGGCGACCGAGGGCGTGTATGACGACTCGGGCCGCACGCTCTACTTCGTGCGCCCGGCGTTCCACAACAACGTCACCAAGCGCTACACCGGCGGCACCGCGCGGGACGTCTGGATGTTCGACGGCCGGAACGAGGCCCGCGAGCTGACGGGCGACTATCGCGGCGAGAGCCACTCGCCCATGTGGTGGAACGGCCGCGTGTACTTCGTCACCGACCGCGACGGGACCATGAACATCTGGTCCATGGACGCGCAGGGCGGCGACGTGCGGCAGCACACCCGCCACAGCGGCTGGGACGTGCGCGGCACGTCGCTCCACGCGGGCCGCATCGCGTATCAGCTGGGTGCCGACCTCCGCCTCTATGACATCGCGTCGGGCGACGACCGGATCATCCCCATCACGCTCCCGTCCGATTTCGACCAGATGCGCGAGCGGTGGGTCCAGAATCCCATGGAGTACGTGACGTCGTCCCACCTGCACCCCAAGGGCGACGCGGTGGTGCTCACGGCCCGGGGCCGCGTGTTCGTGGCGCCGGCCGGCCAGGGGCGCCTCGTGCGCGCGGTGCGCAAGGACAGCGTCCGCTTCCGCGACGTGGTGTTCATGCCCGACGGCACGTCGCTGCTCGGCCTGTCCGACGAGACGGGGGAGCTGGAGTTCGTCACCATCCCGGCCAACGGCGTGGGACCGGACCGGCGCATCACCAACGACGGGATCATTCTCCGCTTCACCGGCTTCCCCTCCCCCGACGGGAAGTGGGTGGCCTATACCGATAACAACAGCGACCTCTGGCTGCTCGAGGTGGCCACCGCCCGGCAGCGGAAGGTCTCGCAGACACGCGAGCGGGTGGGCGACCTCTCCTGGTCGCCGGACAGCCGGTGGCTCGCCTACCTCGAGGCTGCGCCCAACACGTTTGCGCAGCTCTGGCTGTACGGCATCGAGGGGGAGCAGCACGTCGCCGTCACCAGCGACCGGGTGAACAGCATCAGCCCGGCATGGGACCCCAAGGGTGAGTTCCTGTACTTCCTGTCGGACCGGAATCTCGAATCGCTGGTGGGCGCCCCGTGGGGCTCGCGCCAGCCGGAGCCGTTCTTCGACCGCGACATGGAGGTGTACGCCGTCGCCCTGCGGCCGGGCCTGCGGTCGCCGTTCCGGTCGGATGATGAACTGACGGAGCCGCCGGCGGAGAAGACGGGAGCGGCGGGAACGGCGGGAACGGCGGGAACGGCGGGAGCGACGGGAACCACGGGAGGGAAGCCGGTCACCATCGAAGTAGAAGGGCTGGCACGCCGGCTGGAGCGGGTGCCGGTGCCGGCGGGGAACTACGGCACCCTCGCGGTGAACGGCGACGCGCTGTTCATGGTGTCCCGTGAATCCGGGCCGGATGCCAAGGCGCACCTCGTGGCCGTGAAGATCACCAACAAGAGCCCCAAGGCCGAGCAGGTGGTGGAGGACATCCGGTCGTACGAGATGTCGCTCGATGGGAAGAAGCTGCTCGTGCGGAAGGGGACCGACCTCTACGTCGTTGACGCGAAGCCCTCGAAGGCCACGCTCACCGAGGCGCGCGTGGACCTGCGGGGCTGGACGTTCCCCATCGACGTGCGCCACGACTGGCGCCAGATCTTCGTGGACGCCTGGCGGCTCGAGCGCGACTACTTCTACGACCCGAACATGCACGGGGTGGACTGGGACGCCCAGCTCGCCAAGTACCTGCCGCTCGTGGACCGGATCACCACGCGCAACGAGCTGTCGGACCTGATCGGCTGGTTCGTAGGCGAGCTGTCCGCCCTGCATACGAGTGTCGGGGGCGGCGACCTCCGCACGGGAGACGACAACATCCGCGTGGCAAGCCTGGGGGCCCGCCTGCGGCGCGACCCCGGGGCGGGCGGCTACCGCATCGAGTACATCTACCAGTCGGACCCCGACTACCCTGCCGAGGCGTCACCGCTGGCCGATCCCCTGCTCGGCGTGAAGGCGGGCGACGTGATCACGGCGGTCAACGGCACGGCGGTGCTCGACGCCCCCGACATCGGGGTCCTCCTCCGCAACCAGGAAGGGCGCCAGGTGCTGCTGTCGGTCAAGTCCGGCAACGCCGCGCGGGACCTCATCGTCGTGCCCACCGCCAACGAGTTCGGCCTGCGCTACAGCGACTGGGAGTACACCCGGCGGCTCGCCGCCGAAGAGAAGAGCGGCGGGAAGATCGGCTACGTCCACCTCCGCGCGATGGGCGGCAACGACATCACCACCTGGTACCGCGACTTCTATCCTGCGTTCACCAAGCATGGGCTGATCGTGGACGTGCGCAACAACTTCGGCGGGAACATCGACGCGTTCATTCTCGAAAAGCTGCTGCGGCGGGCCTGGATGTACTGGAAGGGGCGGGTGGGCGAGCCCACCTGGAACATGCACTACGCGTTCCGCGGTCACATGGTGGTGCTGGTGGATCAGCGCACGTCGTCCGACGGCGAGGCGTTCGCCGACGGCTTCCGGCGCCTGGGACTCGGCGTGGTGATCGGCATGCGCACGTGGGGCGGCGAGATCTGGCTCAGCTCGTCGAACACGCTGAGCGACCGCGGCCTTGCGCGCGCCCCCATGACCGGTGTGTACGGTCCCGAGGGGCAGTGGCTGATCGAGCAGATCGGCGTGATCCCGGACATCGAGGTGGACAACCTGCCGCACGCCACGTTCGAGGGGAGCGACGCCCAGCTCGATACCGCCATCGATTACCTGATGAAGAAGATCGCGGAGGACCCGCGGACGGTGCCGCCGCCACCGCCGCATCCGAACCGGCGCTTCGACTACCCCGGCCCCGAGCGGCGGTAAGGCGACAAGACTGGAAGGGGGGCGACGCCATTCGGCGTCGCCCCCCGTTTCTTCGTATTGGCCCGGGTGTTACGCCGACATCCGGAGGGTAGGCGTCGAGGCCGCACCAGCCTCCGGGCGGGTTGCCCGGATGTGCCCGTTGATCACCCCGCCTTCCTGCACCGCCACCAGCGGGGCCGCGAGGTCGCCCCGGACGTCGCACCCTGGCTGGAGCTCGATGCGCACAGCTGCCACGATGTCGCCCTCCACCCGGCCGGCGACGATCACCTCGTCGGCAAAGACGCTCCCGAGCACGACGCCGCCGGCGGCGATGAGCAGCTGGCGCCCCACGTGGATGTCGCCATCGAGGTGGCCCTCGATCTTGACGGTGCCCTCGCTCTCGATCGTCCCGACGACGCGGAAGCCCCGGGCCAGGACGGAGAGCGGCGTGGCCGGACTGTCGGGCGGGCGGCGCTCGACGCGGTTGACGGAGAATACGGACATGGACGGCTCCAGCGCAGACATTCGAGGCGATGGGACGCGCCCAAGATAGGAGACCCGCCGGATCGCGTTGGTGACTTCCCGCACACTGGTCGGCGGCGGCGCCGGTCTCGCGGCGGCTCGGCCCCGCCCGCATGTTATGTGGACGATCCGCGGGAGCCCGCCGGTGGGCCGCATGGGCCGACCATACGCGTGCTCCTCCCACGAGCCGCCGCCGAGCGGTCGGAGGCGCAAGTCATGAAGCGCCGGGACTTTCTGCGACACGCGACGGCAGCCGCCGCGCTCCCCCTCGTCCGCATCCAGGGCTCTCCCGCCCCCCTGCGTGCGAACGCCGACAGGCTGAACGGGTGGCTGACGCGCTTCGGCGCCGTCGGCCGGACCGGCGGCGGCATCAACCGCGTGGCGTACTCGGACGGCGACCTCGCGGGCCGGGCCTTCACGCTCGATCTGTTCCGCCAGGCGGATCTCGGCCCCCGCATTGACCCCGCCGGCAACATCGTGGGCCGGCTCCCGGGCAACGACGACGCGCTGCCCCCGATCCTGATCGGGTCCCACGTGGACTCCGTGCCCGACGGCGGCAACTTCGACGGCCCGCTCGGCTCCTTCGCGGCCATCGAGGTGGCCCGCTCACTCCGGGAGCAGGGCGTGCGGCTGCGCCATCCGCTCGAGGTCGTAGTCTGGTCGAACGAAGAAGGCGGAGTGATCGGCAGCAAGCTGGCCGTGGGCGACCACGCCGGCGTGGACCTCGACGGCGTGGCAAGGTCCGGGAAGACGATCCGGGAGGGAATCGGCGTGGTGGGAGGGAGCGTCGAGCGCCTCGCGGAGGCCGTCCGGCCGGCGGGGAGCGCCACCTGTTACCTGGAGCTCCACATCGAGCAGGGAGGCCTGCTCGATCAGGTCGGTCTGCGGATCGGGGTCGTGCAGGGAATCGTGGGGCTTCGCTGGTTCGACGTCACCATCACGGGGTTCGCCAACCACGCGGGCACCACCCCCATGGACCAGCGCCAGGACGCCATGCTAGCGGCCGCCCGG
>DAINBS010000085.1:0-10296 GCA_036732805.1 Gemmatimonadales bacterium
CCCCTCTTCTCTGCCCCTCTGCCCCTCTTCTCTTCTCTGCCCCTCTGCCCCCTCTGCCCCTCTGCTCTGTCGTTTAGAGCAACGCCGCCAACGCGTCGGCCACGGCACGCACCGCCGCCTCTTCCTCCGGCGGGAACCCGTCCACCACGTCGCTGTCGATGTCGATCTGTCCCAGGATCTCCTCGTGCCGGCGGATCAGCACGACCAGCTCCGACCGGGTCTCGATGGAGCACGCGAGGTAGCCCTCGGTCTGGTTCACGTCCGCCACGTTGAGGTCGTGGCGCTCCGCCACCGCCTGACCGCAGATGCCGCGGCCCACCGGGATGCGGGTGTGCTCGGTGGGCCGGCCGTCGAACGCCTCGAGGACGAGGTCGTTCCCGTGCAGCATGTACATGTACACGCCGGTATAGGGCGGTCCGGCGGCCCGCATCCGGGCCGCCGTCAGCCGGAGCAGGGCCTCGCGTTCGGCGTCGCGTGCGAACGCCCCCTGAAGGGCGCGCACGATGGCGTCGGCGTCGAGGACCGGCTCAGCCGCCACGGCGCCCCAGCGTGACCGTGAACGTCAGCGTCTCCTCGCCGCGGCGCACGACGACCTCCACCACGTCCCCGGGCTTGTAGGCGGCGAGGGCGTTGCTCATGGCCTGGAGATCGGTGACCACGTGCTCCCCGATGCGCGTGATGATGTCGCCGGCCTGGATCCCGGCCGCGGCCGCGGCGGTTCCCTCGCGGACGCCGGTCAGGCGCACGCCGCCGGGGTTGCTCGACATGTCCGGGATGGTGCCGAGCGAGGCGCCCTGGCCGGCCGCCACGGGCTCGGGTTTGGCCACCGCGACATACGTGAGCCGCTCGGGCCGTGCTGCCAGCGCGATGGCCAGGTCCGTGGCGTACGAGGCGATGCGCGCGATGCCGGCCCCGTTGATCGTCGCCGGATCGTCGGTGACCCGATGGTACTGCTCGTGCGTATCCGTGAAGAAGTGGACGACCGGGATCTTCGCGCCGTAGAACGACGAGTGGTCACTGCGGCCCCAGCCGTCGCCGGAGGCGCGGAGATCGAACTTGTACGTGACGTTGAGCGAATCGAGCAGGGGCGTGAGTTCCGGGGCCGTTTCGGCGCCGAGCGCCAGCAGCTTGTCGTCGCGCAGCCGCCCCACCATGTCGAAGTTGATCATGGCTACCGTGGAGTCGTTCGGATAGGCCGGATGCTGCACGTAGTAGCTCGAGCCGATGAGGCCCGTCTCCTCGGCCGTGAAGGCGACGAACACCACCGTGCGGCGCTCGCCCTGGAGCTTCCCCCGCAGCAGGCGAGCGGCTTCCAGCAGCGCCGCGGTGCCCGACGCGTTGTCGTCGGCGCCGTTGTGGATCACTCCGACGCTGTCCGGATCGAGGCTGCCAACCCCGGCGCCGCCGCGGCCGAGGTGGTCGTAGTGCGCGCCGATCACCACCACCTGGCCCGCGAGGGGACCCCGGCCCGGCAGGACGCCAACCACGTTCTTCACGCTTGCGCCGCCGATGCCCGTGTGTGCGGCGGCCGGCGCGGTCGAGTCGATCGTGAACTCCTGGAAGTAGCCGGTGTCCCACGGCTGGCTCAAGCCGATCCGCGCGAACTCCCGCGCGATGTACTGCGCCGCCGCGTTGAGTCCGCTGGTGCCGACGCCGCGCCCCTCGCGTGCATCCGCGGCAAGGAACCCGATGTCCGCGCTCACCCGGCGGGCGGAACCGCTCTGGGCCGCGGCGCCGGCCGCCAACACGGCGAGCGCGCCAAAGGCGAAGATGAGAGGTCGTGTGTTCATGGGTGTTCGGTCCTGCGAGAGGGTTACGGAATCCAACCCGTTGTGCAATCGGAGGTTCCGGGGAGAGTCCCCGGGAGGAAGCCGTGCGGAAGCTAACGAGGGGGGCGCGGCGGCTCCAACTGCCGGCGAATCACGCACGCCCCGCGAGGGTCCGCCAGGCCCGAGGTCTGGCCGGGCCCCGAATTTGCCCCGTATCTTGGGCAGGTACCCATGCTCAACTACGACAACTTTGCCGTGACGCTCGGACGGGCGGTCGAGACGTTTCGCCAGGGGCGGGAAGCGGTGCCGGAGCAGAAGATCGCCCTTCGCACGCTCACGGCGCTGATGAAGCTCGGTGGCGCCACGGTCGAGGTGGTCGATGGCGAGCTACGCGTTGGCGGCAAGCTGACGCCGGTGACCCTGCCGGGGGTCCGCGGGTTGCTGACCCAGCTCGAGAGCCACGACGTGCAGGCGATCCGCATCGAGCAGAACGCCGCTCCGGCGGGACTGTTCCAGCTCCTGCGCGCACTGGCCATTCCGTTCGGTGGGTTCCCCCGCGACGAGGATCCCGAGACGCGCCTGCGCGACGCCGGCGTGGCCGACATTCAGGTCACGGTGCGGCACTCGCGGCGGTCTTCCGGACCGTCGGCCCGGCGCGTGTCGGGAGCCGACCAGGGCCCGACGCTCAAGATCGCGATCGCCGATGCGGTCCAGGACGCACCGCGCCTCTCCCGTCCCGAGGCGGCGGTGGCGAGCATCGCCCTCGAGCCCTCCGCGGCCGACCTCCCGGCGCGGCTTGCGGCGGCGGCCGCGGGGATCCGCGAAGAGCTCGAGCATGGTCGGCCGTCGGGCGCGGTGCGCGCGGTTGCGCAGCTCATGCAGCTCGTGGACGCGACGCCAAACGGGCCGACCGCTAATGCACTGCGCGACGCCGTCTCGCCGCTGATGACCCGCGACCTGTTGGACGGCGCGGCCTCCTGCTCACTCGCGGAGGGAAGCCGGGCGGCGGCGCAGCGCGTGCTGGGCGCGGGCGGACCGGCGGCCACGGAGGTGCTGCGCGACCGCGTGCTGACCGCCGACACCGCCGACGACCGGAGACACTTCCTGGACCTGCTGTGCCGGCAGTCGAGTGGGCTGCGGTATCTCCTCCTGCAGCTGCAGGACCCCGACGCCGGCGCCGTGCGACGGACGGCGGAGCTGGTGGCAGACGAGCGAATCCGCGAGGCGGCCCCGATCCTCGCCCGCCTCCCGCTCCATCCGGAACCCGGCGCGCGGCGCGCCATTCTCCGGGCCCTTGCCGTCCTCGCGACCCCGGATGCCGTGGACGCGCTGGGGCGCCTGCTCGACGAGCCGGACGCCGAGATCCAGGTTGATGTCGCGCGGGCCGTGGGGGGTCCGGCGATGCGGTTGCTCGTGCCCGCGCTCGTGCGAGCCGTGCGCCGCGAACGGAATCCGCATTCGCTTGCCGAGTTCGGGCGCGCCCTGGGCCGTATCGGAACGCCGGAGGCGGTGGCCGCGCTCACGCGCTGGGCTGAGCCCGCGGGCTGGCGGCTCTGGCGTCGAAACCGGTCCCGGCGCCGGGCCGCGGTGGATGGGCTCCTGGCCGCGGGCGGGGCCGGCGCCGTGGGCGTCCTTCGCAGCCTGGCGCGGGACCCCGACGCGGACGTCCGCCGCGCCGCCACGGAAGCCCTCGAAGACCTCTCGATTGCCGCCCGCCCGCGCGCCCCGTAACTTGGCCCTGCCATGCAAGATGAAATCAAGATTGCCGTCCTCCTCGGACGCCTGCTCGAGCTGATGTCCAAGTCGTCTGAGACGACCGACGACCACCGCGCGACGCTGCATGCCCTGGCCGAGCTGGTCGGCCGGCGCAGCGCCGCCCTCGCCCTCGACGGAACCCAGGTGAGCGTCGAGGGCGTCCCCGTTCCGGAAGAGACTCCGTTTGCGACCGTGCTCCGCAGCCGGCTGGCCGCGCACGGGGTGGCGCGGGTGCACCTCGCGCACGGCGTGTCGGCGGTGGATCTCGTCGAGCTGGTCCGGGGGCTGGTGGCGACCCCCACGGCCACCGGCCGGGCGCGCGCTCTCGAGCAGCGGCTCGGGGCCGCGAATGTCGTGAGCATCACGCTCATCTCGCAGGAGCAGGAATCCGCAGCGGCCGCCCGCCGCGGCGTACGGGTGACCGATGCGCTGCGTGTTCCGGAGAAGGCACCCGCGCCCGGCACGGCAGCCGCCAGGGGCGCCGAGCGGAAGGACACCCCGCGGTCCCAGCGGGCGCTCGCGGGCACGCTCGCCGCCGCGGTGGAGCGGCTGACGCAGGTGGACGACGCCCAGCTGCTCTCCCAGCTCGATCTGGTTCAGGGGGCCATCATCCGGGCGATGGGGGCGAACGAGCTCACGCAGGCCCTCGAGGCCCTGCTCGCGCTCGTGCGCCAGGAATCGGGCGCGAGGAGCCCGGACATCCAGCGGCAGTACGGGATCGCGCTGCGCCGGCTGCTCACGGCCGAGCATCTCAAGAAGTTCGCGCCGATGGTGTTCGACGACGTGTACCACGACGACATCGCGCTGCTGATGCGTCGGGCCGGCAAGCAGGGCACCAAGATTCTGCTGGACCTGCTGATCGAGGCGCCCAGTCAGGCGGAGCGGCTGGCGTACCTCAAGGCCATCCGTCAGATGGACGAGGGCGCCGACGTCGTCGCCAGCCTGCTGAATCACCACGAGTGGTTCGTCGTGCGGAATGCGGCCGACCTGGTGGGCGAGATGCGCATCGTCGAGGCGGTGCCGGCGCTCGCCCGCGCGGCGCAGCACACCGAGCCACGGGTGCGGCGGGCCATCGGGCTCGCGCTCGCGAAGATCGGGACGGCGGACACCGCCCTCCCGCTCCGGAAGCTGGTGACGGACACGGACCCGCAGGTGCGTCTTGCCGTGGTCAAGGAGGTCGGCGGGCGGGCCCTGTCCGGGCTCGCAATGCCGCTCGTGAGCGCCGCCAGCTCCGAGCTCGATCCCGGTGTGCTGGGGGAGTATTATCGCGCGCTGGGCCGCATCGGGACGCCCGACGCCGTCGCCGCCCTGGTGAAGGCGGCGCAGGAGGCCGGTGGGCTGCTGTCCCGGAAGCCGGTCGGTCCGCGCCTCGCGGCCGTCGAGGCGCTCGGCCTCGCCGGTGGAGCCAACGCCGTCGCGGTGCTGCGCGAGCTGGTGCAGAACCGCTCGGCGGACGTGCGCGCGGCCGCCGCCGCGGCACTCGAGCGGGCGACCGCTAGCGCGGGGTGAAGTCCGTCTGCGGCGTCACGCGCCGCGCGAACGCCGCCAGCAGGGCCGCGGCTCGCTCCAGGTCTCCCAGATCCACCATCTCGTTGGGGCTGTGCATGTAGCGATTGGGGACCGACACGAGCCCCGTCGCGACGCCGCGGTGGGCCGTGGCGATCGCGTCGGCGTCGGTGCCCGTGTCCCGGGGCGCCGCCTGCAGCTGATAGGGGATCTTCTCCCGCTCGGCCGTGTCGGCGAGCAGCTCGAACACCACGGCGTTGACCGCCGACCCGCGTGACAGCACCGGGCCGCGCCCGAGCCGGATGTCGCCCACTTCCTTCTTGTCCGCGCCGGGGTGGTCGGTGGCGTGAGTGACGTCCACCACGAGCGCCACCGCGGGCTCGAGGCCCGTGGCGCTCGTGCGGGCGCCGCCGCCGAACCAGCCGATCTCCTCCTGCGCCGTCGCGACGGCGTGCACGGCCGCCTTGGGCCGCCGCCGGCCCAGCAGGCGCAGCGCCTCGAGCACCACGAACGCGCCGATGCGGTTGTCGATGGAGCGGGAGGCCAGGCGCCCGTTCGGCACGGCCAGCGCGGTGGCGGCCACGACCGCCGGATCGCCCACGCGCACCCGGCGCTCGGCGTCCTTCCTGGTCCTCGCGCCGATGTCGATCCAAAGGTCGGTGATCTTGATGACCTTGTCCTTCTCGTCGCCCTTGAGCAGGTGAATGGGCTTCCGCCCGATCACCCCGGGCAGCGGCCCCCCGCGGCTGGCGATCACGACGCGCTGCCCCACGAGCACCTCCGGGTCCCACCCGCCGATTCCCAGGAAGGACAGGAACCCGTCGTCGTCCACGTGGGAGATCATCAGGCCGATCTCGTCGATGTGGCCGGCGAACATCACGCGGGGGGCCCCCGTGGGGTTCAGCACCGCGCGCGAGTTGCCGGAGACGTCCGCGTGCACGTCATCGGCGATCGTCTCGGCCTCGGCACGCCAGACTCGGGCGGGCGCCGTCTCGAAGCCCGACGGGCCGGGAGCGTCGAGCAGGCGGTGGAGAAAGGCCAGGGAGTTCGGTCGCATGGCTCGGAACATAGGGGCCCTGCTCAACGGGCCGTCAACAGGGTCGGGATCGGGTGGCGGAAAGCGGGCGGCCGCCCCGTCAGGGACGGCCGCCCGACATCACCGCGTTACTTCACGTTCTTCAGGATCGTCAGCAGGAAGTTCCAGAACTTCGGAACCGAGTCGATGAAGAGCTTCTCGTCCGGCGAATGCACGCCGGTCATGGACGGGCCGAACGAGAGCATGTCGATGCCCGGCTGCCGCTCGCCGATGATGCCGCACTCGAGCCCGGCGTGAATGGCCTTCACCGCGGGCTCCTTGCCGTACAGGTCCTTGTAGGTCCGCTGCGCCAGCTTGAGGATGGGCGACTTGAGGTTGGGCTTCCAGCCCGGATACCCGTCGCCCTGCGCCACCTCGGCGCCACCCATCTCCATGATGGCCTTCACGGTGTCGCAGACCTCCTCCATCTCGGACGCCACCGAGCTGCGCTGGCTGGTGGCGAGCGTGATCGTCTTCTTGCCCGTCTCGATCACGGCGACGTTGGTCGAGGTTTCCACGAGGCCCGGGATGTCGGCGCTCATCTTGATCACGCCATGCGGCAGGCCCGAGATCGCGCGCACCAGGCGCCGTTGCAGCGCCTTCTTGAGCACCTTGCCGCGGCGCGCGCCCTTGAGCGCGGTGAGGGTGATCTTGAGGTCGGGGTCCACCGTGCTCACTTCGGCCCGGGCAACCGACGCGAACTGCGCCACGGCCTGCACGGCCTCGTCCCAGCGCTTGGCGGGCAGCCACACCATGGCCTCGGCCTCGCGCGGAATCGCGTTGCGCTTGCTGCCTCCCTGGATGCTCGCGACCCGCGCGCCGAGGGCGTCGAGCAGGAGCAGGCCCCGGTTCAGCGTCTTGATGGCGTTGCCGCGGCCCTGGTGGATCTCCATGCCGGAGTGGCCGCCCTTGAGGCCGCTCACCGTCAGGACGCCGCCCACCGCCTGCGCGGGCGCCGGATCCAGCGCGAGCGGCCAGTGCGCCGTGGTGTCCCGGCCGCCCGAGCAGCCCACGTACAGCTCGCCTTCTTCCTCGGAGTCGAGGTTCAGGAGGGTGCGGCTCTTCAGGAAGCCCGGCTGCAGGCTTGCCGCCCCGGTGAGGCCGGTTTCCTCGTCCACCGTGAACAGGAACTCGAGCGGGCCGTGCACCAGCGTGCGGTCTTCCATGATGGCGAGGTTCGTCGCCACGGCAATGCCGTTGTCGGCGCCGAGCGTGGTGCCGTTCGCCATGATCACATCGCCCTTGCGCACCAGCTCGATCGGGTCCTTGGAGAAGTCGTGGACCACGTCCTTGTTCTTCTCGCAGACCATGTCGAGGTGACCCTGGAGGCAGACCATGGAGGCCCGCTCGCGGCCGGCCGAGGCCGGCTTGCGGACCACCACGTTGCCGACGGCGTCCGCCGTGGCCTCGAGGCCCAGGCGCTTGGCCGTGTCCAGGATGTACCGCGTCATGCGCTCCTCGTGCTTCGAGCACCGCGGGATCTGCGCTATCTCGGCGAAGTACTTCCAGACGAGTTGGGGCTCGAGCCCCGCGATCGCGTTCGACATGATAGGGACTCCTTCAGGAAGACCCATCGCGCTCCGCTGACGCGGGCGCGAGGAGGTGAATGGCGTCGGCCCGGACGAGGCGGCGCAGGAAGATCACGACGCGCCGGCGGGCGTCGTCCGCGTCGCCCCCCAGGCGGGCCTGGGCGCGCGCGGCGATTTCCGCCACGGTGGCGCGGCCGTCGCACTGGCGCCAGACGAACGAGCCGGTGGCGTCCAGGTGGACCCGCACGTGCGGCCGGCGCAGCAGGGGCGCGATCCAGCGGCGGGTGAGTCGTCCGGTGAACCGGGGAACGAGCAGCGTCACCCGGCCGTCGGGCTGGTCCACGGCGTCGCACAGCCGCGCGGGCACGAGTGGATCGAACGGCATGTCACCCATAGGGGCGCCGGATGTGACTGCGGCCTCCGTTGCGGGAGGCCGCAGTCGACGTCCGCTTACATCACCGCGCTGGGCGGGGCCGGCTCGTCCGGCCGGCCTGCGTTCGCCACTGGGATGTTGATCAGCACCCAGCCGATCAGCAGGAAGACGAGCAGGCTCACCACGAACGGCAGCGGGAAGATCCCGGCCACGCCGGGCAGCCAGTTCGGGAAGTCCAGGTTCCCGACGGCGAGCCCAGCGAACAGGAGCCCGATCAGCGCCTCGCCCGCGATGAGGCCCGCGGCCAGCAGGACGCCCGTGTTCTCGACCCGCGCCTTCTGCGCGTCGTTGTGCCTGCGCCGCTCGTTCACGCGCTCCACCAATCCCTTGATCACGCCGCCGATGAAGATCGCGAACGTGGTCTGGAGGGGCAGGTACATGCCGACGCAGACCAGCATCGGGCTGCGCACCTGCATGAGGATCAAGCCGAGCGCCATCAGCATGCCGACGATGATGAGCGGCCACGCCATCTGCCCGCCGACGATGCCCTGCGAGAGCAGGGCCATGAGGCTGGCCTGCGGGGCCGGGTAGTTCGCGCCGCCGAGCCCCGTGCCGCCCAGGTTGATGTCGCCCTGGTGCAGGATGACCAGCGGGAAGAACATGACGGCGGAGGCGAGGGTCACGCCGATGAGGTCGCCCACCTCCATCTTCCACGGCGTCCCGCCCAGGATGTGCCCGACCTTGAGGTCCTGGAGCATTTCACCCGCGACGGCCGCCGCCACGCAGACCACCCCGGCCACGCCGAGCACCGCGGCGACGCCGGGCTGGCCCGTCTGGCCCAGTGCCACCATGAGCAGGGCGGCCACGAGCAGGGTGGAGAGCGTGAGGCCGCTGATCGGGTTGTTCGAGGACCCGATGATCCCCACGAGGTAGCCCGACACCGCGGCGAAGAAGAACCCGGCGACGATCATGACGATCGTGGCCGTGAGGGCGGCGCCGATGTTCTTGGCGAAGAAGTTGTAGATGAAGAACGTGAGCACGCCGGTGAGGAGGATGCCGGTCACCACCTGGGGGAACGAGATGTCCCGCTCAGTCCGGACTTCCGCCGCCTGGCCAGACGCCGCTTTCTTCACGTCGCCGATGGAGCGCCCGATGCCGGCCGCGAGGCTCTTGCGCATCCGGAACAGGGTGAACGCGGCGCTCATGAGCATGCCGCCGATGGCCATGGGGCGCACGACGTAGCGCCACACGTCGGTCGCGATGCCCACCCAGGTCGCCTCGTCATACGGAGCGCCGGCCGGGACGAGGCTGGGACCCATGAAGTAGGAGATGATCGGGACGAAGAGCCCCCAGGCCAGGAGGCCGCCCGAGAAGTTCAGGGACGCCAGCTTGGGGCCGATGATGTACCCGACGCCGATGTAGGCGGGACTCACGCCGGGGGCGCTCAGCAGCATGCCGCTCTCGCCCGCCGCCGTGCCGCTCCCGCGCAGGTCGATGGTGGCCTTCGTGAAGTGAACGAACTTCTGCCAGGCCGTCTGGAACACGCTGAACTGGGCCATGGCCTGGATCACGGCTCCGAGGCCCATGGCGCCGAACAGGAACTTGGCGCCTGTCCCGCCCCGCTGGCCGGCCTTGTGGATCTCGGCGGCCGCCACCGATTCGGGGAACGGCAGCTCGGCGTCCTCGACCATCACGCGGCGGAGCAGGGCCACGAACATGATGCCCAGCACACCGCCCGCCAGCATGATGAGGCTGGACTGGAGGTAGTGGCCCGGCGTGAAGAACTCGGTCCAGATGCCGGCGATGACGAAGGCGGGCAGCGTGAAGATCGCGCCCGCCGCCACCGACTCGCCGATGGAGCCCACGGTCCGGGCGAAGTTCTCCTCGAGGATGTTCCCGCCCATCACCCGCAGGAGCGCCATGCCGATGACCGCCGCCGGATACGTCGCGGCGATGGTCATGCCGGCCTTGAGCCCCAGGTAGGCGTTGGCAGCGCCGAGCACGACGCACATCACGAGGCCGATGATGAGGGCCCGTGCGGTGAACTCGGGCATGTCCTTCGAGGCCGGCACAAACGGGGTGAACTTCCGCCCGCCGTCCGCGCCTGCTTGGATGTCCGCCATGAGTGGTCTCCGGGTTCGTGACTCGGCGTCCGCGGTGGGACCTGCGCCGGCGCCAGACGGCCTATTCTGGCGCGCCGGCGCAGGGGGTGTCAACTGGCGGTCTTCAGAATCGCCTTCGCGATCGTCTGGAGCTGCATGTTGCTCGTCCCCTCGTAAATCGTCCCGA
>DAINBS010000086.1:0-10216 GCA_036732805.1 Gemmatimonadales bacterium
TGTACACAGGCCTCAGTTTCTTCCGCGCCCTTCCCGCCGGCGTGCCGGGCGCGTTTCGGCTGTTCTTCAATCTCCTGGACCTGGGGCGGACGATGGGTGGAGGGATGAACTGATGGAGGGATGGAGGGATAGAGGGATGGAGGAGTCGAGGGATGGCGGGACCGCCCTCTCGTCCTCACGTCCTCACGTCCTCACGTTCCTGCTCGCCCTGACCGCGGCCTGCTCCTCCGACACCCGCACCCCCGTCGTGGTCTACTCGCCGCACGGCCGCGATCTGCTCCTGCTCGCGGAGCGGACCTTCGAGGCCGAGAATCCGGATGTGGACATCCGGTGGTTGGACATGGGGTCGCAGGACGTGCTCGACCGCGTGCGCTCTGAACGGTCCAACCCGCAGGCGGACGTGTGGTTTGGCGCACCGTCCATGCTGTTCCAGCAAGCGCTCGCCGATTCGCTCCTCGCGCCATACCGGCCGTCGTGGGCGGACGCCGTGCCGCCGCGGGCTCGCGGGTCCGGGGACTTCTACTTCGCGACGTACGAGACGCCGGCCGTCATCGCGTACAACCCCGAGGCGATCCCGGCGGACGAGGCGCCGACCGACTGGGATCAGGTGCTCGAGCCCAGGTGGCGCGGGAAGATCATCATCCGGGACCCGATTGCCTCGGGGACCATGCGGGCCATCTGGGGGATGGTGGTGCTGCGGGGGATCGCCCGGACCGGCGACACGGCGGCGGGATTCGACTGGCTGCGCCGGCTCGACGCGCAGACCCGCGAGTACGCGATCAATCCGGCGCTGCTGCACCAGAAGATCGTGCGACAGGAGGGCGTGCTCTCGCTCTGGGACCTGCCCGACGTGCTGACCGAGCGCGCCAAGGGTCAGCCGTTCGCGTTCACGCTGCCCACCAGCGGAACCCCGGTGATCGAAGACGCGGTGGCCCTGATTCGGGGCGCGCCCCATCCGGAGGCCGCCCGCCGGTTCATTGACTGGGTGGGTTCGATGGAAGCGCAGCTGCTGGCGGCCCGGCAGGAGTGGCGCCTGCCGACCCGCGTGGACCTTCCGGCCGACTCGCTGCCCGAGTGGGCCCGCGACGTGCGGGCCCGACTCGTGCTCGAGCCGATGGACTGGGAACGCCTTGCGCGGGACGGCGACGCCTGGATGATGTGGTGGGACCGGCATGTGCGCGGCCGGGGCGCGCGCCGGTGACCGACCAGCCGTTCCTCGAGCTGCGGGAGGTGAGCAAGCGCTTTCCCGGGCATGTTGCCGTCCAGGATCTCTCCCTCGCCGTGCCGCGGGGCCAGCTCCTTGCCCTGCTGGGTCCGAGCGGGAGCGGCAAGACCACGACGCTCCGCCTGCTCGCCGGGTTCGAGCGTCCCGATCACGGCGCGGTCATCGTGGGTGGCGTGGACGTCACCGCGCTGCCCGCGGCGGCCCGGCGCATCGGCATGGTCTTCCAGCACTACGCGCTGTTCCCGCATCTCACCGTCGGTGAGAACGTCGCGTTCGGGATTCCCCGCGGGCCCGGCCGCAGCGAGCGGGTGCGCGAGCTGCTGGGGCTCGTGGACCTCGCGGGCTACGAGCAGCGGCGAATCGACGCGCTGTCCGGCGGCCAGCAGCAGCGGGTCGCGCTCGCGCGGGCGCTCGGGCCGGACCCCAGGCTGCTCCTGCTGGACGAGCCGCTGTCGAATCTCGACCCGACGCTCCGGGAGCGGACGCGGCGGGAGCTGCGCGCCGCGCTCGAGGCGGTCGGGATCACCACGGTGCTCGTGACCCACGAGCAGGACGAAGCGTTCGCGCTGGGCGACGTGGTTGCCGTGCTGCGGGACGGCCGCCTGGAGCAGATCGGCAGCGCGCCGGACCTGTACGAGCGCCCCGTCACCCACTTCGTGGCCTCGTTCGTTGGCCGTGCCGCCACGGTTCCCGGCGTGCTCGTGGGTGAGGATCGCGTCCGGGTGGCCGAGGGCGTCGACTGGCCGGTCCGCGTGCCAAAGGCCGTCGCGCGGGGGAGCGCCGTCCGCGTGGTGGTGCGGCCCGAGGCCATGCGACTGGTCGGGGAAGGGGGCATCCGCGGGGCGGTGCGCGCCCGCCGCTACCTGGGTGGACGCGCGCTGTTCTCGGTGGACACCGCGGTCGGGACCCTCGAGGTCGAAGCCGCGGCGGACGCAGTGACCGTCGGTACCGAGGTCCGCGTGACGGCGTTGCGCGCCCACGCGTTCCCGAGCGAGGAGTAAGTGAGGCGCCGGCCGCTTGGTCTGGTGCTCGCCATTGGGCTCGCCTGGCTGGTGGCGTACCCGCTGCTGCTGGTGGCGGTGGACGCGTTCCGGGCGGACGGGGCGTGGAGCCTCGCCAACGTCCGCGGGTTCCTGGGCGACCCCCGCGAATGGGAAGCGCTGTGGGGCAGCCTGTGGATTTCCTTCGCCAGCGTGGTACTGGCCGCGGCCCTGGGCATCCCGCTCGCGTTCATCTTCGAGCGATTCGACTTCCCGGGGCGGCGCCTGCTGGGCGGCCTGGTTGCCCTGCCGGCGGTGCTTCCGCCGCTCGTAGGCGTGATCGCGTTTCTCTTCCTCTATGGGGAGAGCGGCATCATCCCGCGCCTCATCGTGGCGGGGCTGGGGCTCCGGGAATCGCCATGGCGGCTGCGGGGTGCCGGCGCCATCCTGCTCGTGCACGCGTACTCGATGTACGTCTACTTCTACCTGTTCACCCGCGCGGGCCTCGCGCGGGTGGACGCGTCGATGACGGAAGCGGCGGCATCGCTCGGCGCGGGCCGGTGGCGCACGCTGCGGTCCGTGGTGCTGCCGCTCGTGCGCCCACAGATCGCCGCCGCCGCGCTGCTCACGTTCATGACCGCGCTCGGCTCGTTCAGCGCGCCGTACATCTTCGGCGGCGGGTTCCGGGTCATGCCCACCCAGATCCTGGCCACGAAGCTCAACGGCGACCTCGGCCTGGCCATGGTGGAAACGACCGCCCTGGCCGCGCTCGCCCTGGCGGCGCTGGCGCTGCTGCGGCGCACGCAGGGTGGCGCCGGGGTCGCGATCACCGCTAAGGGCGCGGCGCCCGGCGTCCGCGTGCTCCGCAGCCCGCTGGGCCGGGCGGGCGCCGCCGCGCTCGGCTGGGGCTTCGCGATCCTGCTCCTGCTCCCCCACGCCACGCTCGTGCTCGTGTCGCTGGTGCCGCTCGGGACCTGGACGACGGAGCTGTTCCCCACCGCGTACAGCCTCGGGAACTTCGCCACGCTCGCGCGGGAGCCCGAACGGCTGCGTCCGCTGGTGAACTCGCTGTGGATGGCGGGCGTCGCCACCGCGGGGGCGCTGGCCCTGGCCGTGTGGGCAGGCCGCGAGGTGGCGCAACGGCGCGTGCGGCTGGCCCGCCAGCTCGAGGTGCTCGTGCACCTGCCGTGGGCGGTTCCGGGAACCGTCCTGGCGATCGCGCTGGCCACCACGTTCAGCGCGCGGGCGCCGTGGGCGGGCCGCTGGCTGCTCGTCGGCACGGTGCTGATCCTGCCCCTGGCGTATCTGATCCGGAACCTCCCCGTGGTCGCCGGCACCGTCTTGCCGGGGTTCGGGCAGCTCGATCCCAGTCTCGACGAAGCCGCCGCGTCGCTCGGCGCGGGACGGTGGCGCACGCTGCTGCGCGTCACGTTCCCGCTGCTCCGGCCGGCCCTGCTCGCCGGCGGTGCGCTCGCGTTCGCGACCGCAGTAGGGGATTTCGTCACGTCCATCGTGCTCTACACCTACGACACACGCCCCATCTCGATCGAGATCCTCGGCGCACTGCGCGAGTTCGACATCGGCATCGCCGCGGCGTACGGCGTGGTGCTCATGCTCGTCTCGGCCACGGCCATGGCCGTGGGGACCCGCCGGTGAAAGACCCGAACATGCAGAAGATCTCGGTGCTCATCGGCATCGGGTTCGTGGACATGCTGGGCTTTGCGATGGTGTTCCCGCTGCTGCCGTTCTACGCCCTGCGGCTCCAGGCGGACGAGTGGGTGATCGGGTGGATGATCGCGAGCTTCTCCATCGCGCAGCTCGCGTCGTCCCCCGTGTGGGGTCGCGTGTCCGACCGGTTTGGCCGCCGGCCGGCCCTGATCGTGGGCCTCGCAGCGTCGGGCGTCGCGTTCGTGGTGTTCGGGTTCGCCACGTCCATCTGGATGCTGTTCCTCTCCCGGATCATTCAGGGCGGGGGCGGCGGGACGACGGGCGTCGCCCAGGCGTACATCGGTGACGCGGTCGAGCCCAAGCACAGGACCCGGGCGCTCGGGTGGCTCTCCGCGGCCACGTCCGCGGGAGTCATGATCGGCCCGGCCATCGGCTCCCTCGCGACCAACCTGGGCCCGGAAGCCCCCGGCCTGATCGCGGCGGCCCTCTGCTTCGTCAACGTGCTGTTCGCGTGGCGCTGGCTGCCGGAAACCGCCCCGGCGCGCAGCGGCGGCGCCGCCGCCCCGACGGTCCGACGGTCGGTGCGCGCGGCCGTCTGGGAGGTGGCGCGGCATCCGCGCGCGCCGGTCAGCCGGCTGATCTGGATCTACGCGATCGGGATGCTCGCGTTCATGTCCATGACGGGCGTGCTCGCCCTGTACCTCGAGCGCGAGTTCGGCATCACCGAGAAGACCATCGGCCTGTTCTTCGTGTACACGGGCGCCATGGGCGTGGTGATGCGGGCCGTGGTCCTGGGACGGATCATCGACGCCCTGGGCGAGATCCGGGTGATGCGGCTGGGCGCCGTCTCCCTCACGCTGGGACTGCTGCTGCCCCCGCTCGTGGGCTCGGTCTGGCTGCTCGCCGCGGTCATCGCGCTGGTGCCGATCGGCACCGCGCTGCTGTTCCCCGCCACCACCGCCCTGGTGACGCACCTGGCGCCCGACAACGAGCGCGGGCAGGTGCTGGGCGTCCAGCAGACGTTCGGCGGCATTACGCGCGTCATCGCCCCGATCTGGGCCACCGCAGCGTTCCAGGCCCTGGGGACGGGCGTGCCGTTCTACATGGCGGCGGCGATTGCGGGAATCGTCGTGCTGCTCGCCCTGAGGGTCGGAGGAGATCAGGGACGAGGGACCGTCTGACCTATCGCCCCTCTTCCATCCGCCGGTAGACCTGCTTCCCTCCGAGCACGGTCATCTCGACCTTCGTGTCGAGAATCCGCTCCTCGGCCACGGTCATGATGTCCTGATCGAGCACCACGAAATCGGCGTATTTCCCGGGCGTGAGCGACCCGCTCACGTCCTCCATGAAAGCGGCGTACGCCGGCCACAGGGTCATGCTGAGGAGCGCTTCCTGCCGGGTCGTCTTCTCCGCCGGGAACCACCCACCGGCCGGGTAGCCGCGGGCGTCCTGCCGGGTCACGAACGCGTGGAACGAGATGAGGGGGTTGGCGGACTCCACCGGCGTGTCGGAGCCGTTCGGAATCACCGCCCCCGTGTTCAGCAGCGAGCGCCACGCATAGGTCCCTTGCGACCGGTTCCAGCCGATCCGGTTCGGTACCCAGTACATGTCGCTGGTCTGGTGGCTTCCCTGCATGGAGGGGATCACGCCCAGATCGGCGAACCGCGGGATGTCCTGATAGCTCAGGATCTGGGCGTGCTCGATGCGGAAGCGATGGTCCGCGGTCGGGACCTCCGTCAAGGCGTCGGCGTAGATGTCCAGCACCGTGCGGTTCGCCCGGTCGCCGATGGCGTGGATGTTCACCTGGAACCCGCTGCGCAGCGCCTTGGCCGCGACCCGGCGCATGTAGCCCGAGTCGGCGGTCACGAGTCCGCGGTTGCCGGGCTCGTCGCTGTAGTCCTCGAGCAGAGCGGCGCCGCGGCTCCCGAGGGCGCCGTCCGCGCTGATCTTGATGGCGCGCACCCAGATCCGGCCGTCGTGCAGGGCCGTGCGCGGACCCCGCGCCATGAGCCGGTCGAGCGCCGCTTCGTCGGCGCGCACCATCACATAGTTGCGCAGGTTGTACTGGCCGGCGCGGGCCAGCTCCTCGAAGACGGCGATGACCTCTTCGCTCTCGCCCGCGTCGTGCACGCCCGTGAGGCCCCAGCGGTTGGCCTCGGCGATCGCGGTGAGCGTCGCCGCCTTCATCTCGTCTCTGGAGTCCGCCGGGATCACGCGGCCCACGTATCCGGTGGCGCGGTCCACGAGCACGCCGGTGGGGCTGCCCGCCGCGTCCCGGATGATCCGGCCGCCGCTGGGGTCCTGCGAGGCGGCGGTCAGGTTTGCCGCCCGCATGGCCGCCGCGTTCACGAGCACCGCGTGGCCGTCCACGCGGGTGAGATAGACGGGGTTGTCCGGCACCGCGCGCGAGAGCGCGTCGTGCGTGGGGAACTCTGTGACCGCCCAGTCGTTCTGGTCCCAGCCCCGCCCGCGGATCCACTCGCCGGGCTTCGCGGTCTTCGCGCGCTCCGCGACCCGGGCGATGACCTCGTCGTACGAGGTCGTGCCCGTGAGGTCCACGAGACGCAGGGCCTGGCCGAGGCCGAGCAGGTGCACATGGGCGTCCACCATGCCCGGGATGACGGGCTTCCCGCCCAGGTCCCATCGCTCGGTCTGCGGGCCCGCGAGGGCCTCGGCGCCCGCGCGGTTGCCGGCAAACATGATCCGGCCCGCGCGAATGGCAAGCGCCTGCACGAGCGGGCGGGTGGCATCGGCGGTGTAGATGCTACCGCTGAAAACGATCAGGTCGGCGGCCGGCTGCTGAGCGGCGGCCGTCGAGGCGACCGCGGCCGCGAGCGCGAGGGAAAGAAGGCGCATGGGTCCGTCCGGAAAGCGGGTCAGGCTGCAGGAATCACTGCGGTTGCGATTGAGCGAGGTGGACGATACGGGGATGCCGCGATACGCTCAAGGGTCGGGCGGCGAGCGTCTGGGGCGGTGAGAGGGAGGGTGAGATGGCGTTGAGCGCATTTGACGACCGGACGCATCGCCCCGATCCCACGGACCTCAAAGGCACACTCGGCAGGGCCGCGGGGCTCTGGGACCAGCTCGTGTCACACGTCGCGGACCGCTACGCCCCGATCACCGAGCTGTGGCAATTCACAGGTGCCAAGTACGGCTGGTCGCTGCGGCTCAGGCGCCTGGAACGTACGGTCCTCTACCTGACTCCTCAGCGCGGGGTGTTTCTCGTTGGTATGGCGCTCGGCGAGAAGGCTGTGCACGCAGCGCTGCAGGGCAACCTGCCCGCGGATGTCCGGGCCGTCATCGATGAGGCGCCGCGGTATGCGGAAGGCCGGGGCATTCGCCTGCCGGTGGCACGGAAGCGGGACCTGCGGGCGGTGGGGATCCTCGCCGCCGCGAAGATGTCCACCTGAGGAAGCTCTGCACGAGTCTCGCGGTGGGATGCTGCGGTCGCTGAAGTGAGCAAGTAGGGCTGGATGGTGGGCCGGGCACCGCCTCACTTACGCGGCCTCCGCACCCCACCGTTTCGACTTGTGCAGAGGTTCCCCAGGGCGGGCGGCGCGCTGCCCGCGTGATCGCTAGGAACCCGCCTCCAGGACCTCCCCCAGCTCCGCCACCACCTCCGCCGTCACCCGCGCATCCGCCGGCGTGCTCCGGAAGTTGAGGATCGCGGCCCGCAGCGCGTAGGTGCCGCGCACGAGCGTCCCCGACACGAACACCCGCCCGTCCTGCTGAATCCGGTTCACGAGCTTCCGGTTGAGCGCGTCCGCGTCGCCCGCCCGGGGGACGTACCGGAAGCAGACGATGGAGAGCTCCGAAGGGCCCACGAGCTCGAGGCGCGGGTGGTCGGCCACCGCGCGGCGGAGCTCGGCCGCCACCGCCAGGTCGCTCCGCCACAGCGCGCGAAAGCCTTCCAGGCCCAGCTCCCGGATCACGCACCACACCTTGAGCGCCCGGAACGCGCGCGAGAGCTGCGGTCCCTGTTGATAGAACCAGAGCGGGCCGCTGAAGTAGTCCGTTTCGTCCACCTCGAGGTAGTCCGCCCTGGTGGCAAAGGCCCGCGTGAGCGCGTTCCGGTCCCGCACGAGCACGGCACCGGCTTCGTACGGTACGTAGAGCCACTTGTGGGGGTCGACGGTGAGGCTATCGGCGTCCGCCATGCCCTCGTAGCGCTCCGCCAGCTCGGGGAGCGCGGCCCCGATGGCGCCGTAGGCGCCGTCCACGTGGAACCAGAGCGCCTCGCGCCGTGCCACGTCGCGGATGGCGACCAGCGGGTCGATGGCCCCCGCGTTCACCGTCCCGACTGTCGCGACCACGCAGAGCGGGAGCCGTCCCGCCGCCCGGTCTTGGGCGACGGCGGCCGCGAGCACCGCGGGGTCCATGCGCAGGCCCCCGTCCGGCGGCAGCAGCCGCAGCGCGTCGCTGCCGAAGCCGAGCAGCTCCACCGCCCGCCGGATGCACGAGTGCGTCTCGGGGGTCACGTAGATCACCGGTCGCGCGCCGAGTCCGAGGAGCCCGGTTGTGCGGCTCCCGGGCAGCTTCGCTTCGCGCATCGCGGCGAGCGCCACGAAGTTGGCGGATGATCCGCCGCTCGTGAGCAGGCCGCCGGCGTCGGGCGCGTACCCCACCAGCTCGGCGAGCCAGCGCATGACCGTCATCTCGACGTAGGTCGCGATCTGCGCGCTGCCGGAGCAGTTGTTGTTCATGGTGGCGGCCAGGAGATCCGCGGCCATGCCGAGGGGGCTGGCGCTCGCGCGCACGTAGCCCCACCACCGCGGGTGCCCGATGCCCAGCGAGTAGGGCAGGATGTCCCGCGCCACATCGTCGAGGATGGCGTCGGCGTCCACCCCCGCCCGGGGGAGCGGGGCGGACTCGAACCGCCGGATCACCTCGTCGGGCGGGCGACGGAACGCGGCGCGCTCGGGGAGCGCGCGCAGATAGTCCTCGGCGAGCCGCTGGACGCGATCCAGGATGCGGTGGTAGGCGTCCGGCGAGAATCCGGGGCGGCTCACCGAACCACCTTGCGAAGAAACGCAGCCATGGTGTCGCGATACCAGGTGCCGCCCACCGCGAACGTCTCGTTGTGGCCGGCGCCGACGATGAGCTGGAAGTCACCCCGACCGGCCGCGGCCACGTCCCGTCCCATCGTGGGAGGCACGATCCGGTCGTCGGCGCCGTGGAACACGAGGAGCGGCACGTCGAGCCGCGACGCGCGGGCCACGTTGTCCAACCGGAGGCGCACCAGGGCACCCGGCAGGAATCGGTAGTGGACGCGCCGCAGATCCGCCGCCCTGGACAACGGGGACTCGAGCACCACCGCGCGGGCCGGCCGCACCGTCGCGACGTGCAGCGCCACCGCGCTGCCGAGGGAGCGGCCGAACACCACCACCCGCCGCGGATCGATCTCCGCGTGCTCCACGAGCGCGTCCCAGGCGGCTTCGCCGTCGCGGTACAACCCCGCTTCGGTGGCGCTGCCGTCGCTCGTGCCGTATCCGCGATAGTCCAGGATCAGCAGCCCGAACTCGGCCGGGCGCCATGCCGCAAGCAGTGGCCAGATCCCCCCGATCGTCTCCGCGTTGCCGGGAAACCAGAGCAGGCCCGGCGACGGTCGAGGAACCCCGGAGTCCGGCGGCAGGTACCAGCCGCGCAGCGTCACCCCGTCGGCCGTAGTGGCGGCGATGCGGGTTCCGGAGAGGCCGACGTCGGCGGGCGCCGGGAGGGGCGTGCGGGGGGCGGGGAAGGCGATGCGTTCCTGCTGCCACCACAGCAGTGCCGCGAACGCCGCGTACGCCGCGACGAGCAGGACGAGCGCCTTGCCCAGCCACGCCAGCATGACCGAGTAAGCTAATCGGGCGCTTGCGTGCCCGTCGGGCCCGCTCTTGATTGCGTTCGATGGATGCGTCATGGGCGATTCGCTGCCATGGGCTGGTCAAGCGCTACGGAAGCGTCGTGGCGGTTGACGGCCTGGACCTCGAGGTCCGGAGCGGCGAGTGCTTTGGCCTGCTGGGCCCGAACGGCGCCGGCAAGACCACGACGGTCGAGATCATGCAGGGCATCGTCCCGCCAGACGCGGGGACCGTCGAGGTGCTCGGCCGCACCTGGCAGGGCGAGGGCCACGAGCTGCGCGAGCGGCTTGGCACGCAGCTCCAGGAAACGCGGTTCCCCGAGAAACTCACCGTCATCGAGACCATCCGGCTGTTCCGGAGCTTCTATCGCAAGGGCATGCCGCCCGAGCGCGTGATGGGCATCGTGGGGCTCGACGAGAAGCGCCGCGCGATGGTGAAGAACCTGTCGGGCGGACAGCAGCAGCGTCTGGCCGTCGCCGTCGCCCTCGTGAGCGAGCCGG
>DAINBS010000087.1:0-4441 GCA_036732805.1 Gemmatimonadales bacterium
CTCGGACACGATCTGGTTCCAGCGCGGCTGGACCCGCGCCTGGAAGCAGGTGCTCGATGCGCTCGTGATGGCGCTGTTCACGGCGGGGGTGTTCGGGTGGAGGTGGCCCGAAGTGTGACGTTCAGCATGCAGAGAGCAGCGTGCAGCGGCGGTCGTACCCTGCACGCTGCTCCGTGCACCCTGCACCAAGGCGGTTATCCTCCCCGATACTCCACGAAGTTCCGCGGCGTCTCCCACAACACGATCTTCACGAGCCTTCCCGGGACCTTTCCCTCCAGCTTGCGCCAGATCACCACGGCGATGTTCTCGGCCGTGGGATTCAGGTCGCGGAACTCGGGAACGTCGAGGTTCAGGTTCCGGTGGTCGAGTGCCGAGAGAACCGCTTCCTCGGCGATCCGCTTCACGACGCCAAGGTCGGCCACGTACCCCGTGCGCGGGTCCACCTCGCCCTCCACGGAGATGTCCAGCTCGTAGTTGTGCCCGTGGAAGTTGGGGTTGTTGCACGGACCGAAGACGCGCTGGTTCTCCGCATCCGAGAGGGCGGGGTTGTGCAGTCGGTGCGCGGCATTGAAATGCACGCGCCGGGTGACGGTGAGGGTGGGCATGGGAAGAGGTTGGGGGGGTGTGCGGCGCGTGGTCAAGGCGCGGGATGAGCGGGATAGCGGGGGAAGCGGGATGCATCCCGATCCCGTCCCATCCCGCCATCCCGCGTATCTCGCACTCGACTATCGATGCGCGATTGGGTCCGGGTTGCCGTCCGGGTCACCGATGGCGTTGCCGTCGGCGGTGATGTTCCCGAGCAGCAGGATGCCAGCCACGTGCGGCGTTGCCATGGACGTGCCGGAGATCGTGTTGTACCCGCCGCCTTTCCAGGTGGAGAGCACGCTCACGCCCGGGGCCGCGTAGTCCACCGGAGGATTCCCGTAGTTGGACCACGATGCGAACACGTTGCTGCTGTTGACGGCCGACACCGTGTAGATGTTGGTGCCATTGACCCGCGCGGGCGAGTGGTTCTTCGCGTCATCTCCCTCGTTTCCCGCAGCCAGCGCGAACTTCACCTTGGCGCTCGCCGCCAGCACGGCGTTGTCGACGGACGCGTTGGCGCCTCCACCGAGGCTCATGTTGGCAACGTCGCCCGCCACCCCGTTCGCCGCCACGTAATCGATGCCGGCGATCACGCCGGACCACGTGCCGCTGCCGCGGCGATCCAGCACCTTCACCGGGACCACCGACGCCCCGGCGGCTACTCCGACCACGCCATAGGCGTTGTCCAGCGCCGCAATGGTGCCCGCCACATGCGTTCCGTGTCCGTTGTCGTCGTTCGGGCTGCTGGTGCGCGCGACGAACGACGCCCCGCGGCTCGCGCCCACGTTCAGGTCGCAGTGGGTGAGATCGATCCCGGTATCGATGATCCAGGCGGTCTTGCCGGCGCCGCTGGCCGTTCCGCCCACTCGCGTGATGCCCCACGGCGTGGACTCCGAGCTGGACGTGCAGTTCGAGCCGCTGCCAGGCTTGCCCTTGGAGCCGGGAGCCGCCAGTCCGGGGTTCTCTTCCGGCGGGAGCTGCACGATTCCGTCGGGCTCCACGTACGCCACCCGCGGATCGCGGGCCAGGCGGGCCGCCGCCTGCGCCGACATCCGGGCCGCGAAGCCGTGAATGCTGTGCTGGTAGACGAACAACGGCGTCGCCGCGTGTTCCCGGGCCATGTCGGCGGCCACATCGGGCACGCGCGAAACGTCGGAACGGAACACGACGATGTACTGGTCCGGAATCGCACCCTGCGACGCCGCGAGACTGGGCATCTCGACAACCGGCTGGGTGGAGTCGGAGCAGGCGGCGAGCGCGATGCTCGCGACCGCGAGGAACGGAAGGGCCCTGCGCATCCCACGCCTCCAGGAACGAGGACACCATCGGGGGGCCCGGGCCCATCGTGGCCCGGCGCACCGACATCTGCTGTATCGAGACCCCGGCCGATCCCGGCCCGGGAGGAAGCGCGATGCTCGGTCCGCGCACGCTAGTGGGGGACTGGGGTATCCGTCAAGGTGACCGCGAGGTTGACCAGACTCCCCCGACTCGACTACCCTTGCCCACCAACCATGCTCGCCACAATCGCACGGACCGTGCCAGTCACCGGCCTCCTGCTTGCCGCCGCCACGGGCGCGGCACAGGCGCAACGCACCCAGTTCGAGGCGGCGTACGGCGGGTGGTTCCCCTCGGGCGATTCAAGCGGGGCCCTGTTCCACGCTGGGATCATGCAGCCGTTCGCGCGCGTGTTCGGGGTTGGGCTCTCCGTGATCCACGTGGCCGACGGGCGGTCCGCCGCCCGACGTACCCTCACCGGCGGCGAGCTGTCACTGCGCGCCGGCGGCGTGACCTCAGGTCCCTACGCCGTGGCCTCCACGGGGCTTGGCCTGCGCCACGACGGCGGCAACCCGGATGCGTTCTGGACCATCGGCGGCGGGCTGGCGTTCCGGATCCTCTCCCTGGCCACGCTCGGGGCGGAAGTCCGGTACCGGGCTGAAGACACGGGCCTCGTCGGATTCTGGCGGCTTGCCGCGGAAGACCGCAGGGGGGTGCAGGCTCAGCTGCGGCTCAGCTTTGGCATTCCGCGGGGATCGCCGCCGGCGGCCGGGGCCGTGGAGGTGCCGCCTCCCGCGCCCGCGCTGCCGCCCTCGCGAGATTTGCCGCCACCGGGCAATCCCTATGACGCCGCGGTGGCCGGCGGCGCCAGCGAAGAGGCCGCCCGGCTCACCGCTACCGTGGTCGAGACCGCGCTCGCGGCCATGGGCTCCCCGTACTCGTGGGGCGGGTCGGACACCAACGGGTTCGACTGCTCGGGCCTCATCCAGTACGCGTATGGCCAGCACGGGATCGTGCTGCCGCGCATCAGTCGGGACCAGATGCGCATGGGGCGCGCACTGGATCGTGACGCGGCCTCCCTGCGCCCCGGCGACATCCTCGGCTTCTCGGCGGGGGGCACGAGCCAGATCTCGCACGTGGGGATGTACGTCGGCGAGGGACAGTTCCTCCACAGCTCCTCCACCGGGGTCAAGCTCTCGAGCCTCACCGCTTCCGACGGCGACAGCCGCTGGTGGCGGGACCGCTGGGTGGGGGCGCGGCGGATCGTTGAGTAAGCAGGCGGCTAGGCGGACAGGCGGGCAGGCGGACAGAGCGGGCGTGGGCGCGCGTCGGTTTGGGGTTGCCCTGCTCGTCGCGGCTGGCTTCGGGCCCGGTCCCATCCTGGCGCAGCCCGCCGAGCCGCCGCGGGTCGTCCCCGTGCTCGTGTTCCCGGCGGACTATGCCTACGACGCGCGGCGCCTGCCATTCAGGCTCACCGCCGTGGACGACGTCCGCGCCTGGTACGGGCGCGCGCTGGACGGCGTGACGTTCGTGGCCGAGCCGTTGGTGGTGCGACGGAGCCGGCACACGTTCGCCGAGCTGGCCGACTCGAACTTCCAGGCCTGGTGGCCGCTGCTGGGCCGGGAGTTCGCCAGCCTCGGCCGGTCGTGGGACGACAGCGCGGACATCAAGGTGCTGCTGCTCGTGCACGGGGCGGGGGCGTGGGCCGGCGCCGATTCCGAGAATGGCGGGCTCCGAAGCCGTGACGAAGCGGGGCGGGTTCCGGCGGGGAGCCTGGGCGGCTTTGTGGTGATCGGGGACTCGTCGGTGGGAGGGCTCCTCGGCCATGTGTGTCCCCTGGACGGCCGTGAGGGGGGCACCGCGTGGTGGTGCAACTGGGACACGTACCGCGGCACGACCGCCCACGAGCTGGGGCACACGTTCGGCCTGCCGCATCCCGATGCCCTGCGGCCGGCGCCGGACACCGTGCCGCGCAAGTGGGACTGTTCAGTCGAGGGCAACACGGTGCTCCAGTGCCACTGGGGCTTCCCGTATGACTCCCTGCTGCCGTACGAGCGCACGCACCTGCGCAGTCTGCGTTTCTTCCGCCAGGCCGCGGCCCGGACACCCTACCGGCTGCTGGTCGAGGACCTGCCGGTATCGGTGCAGGGCGCGGCCCGCATCCGGCGCCCCGGCGTCGCGCACGCCGCGGACGCGGGCGACGGGCTCCTCTGGGTGGACGACAGCGCTGGGTCCGGCGCCACCGGGTTCCCCTGGGGTGTGAGCCTCGAGCCCGGCGCGTCGGTCACCTGGACGGCCCCCACGGACTGCGGGCTGCTGGCACTCGATGCCGGCCGCGAGCGGGGAACCAGCGGGGCAGGGGCGGTCGTCGTCGCGGTCCCGCGAGCGGAGCCGCGCGATATTCCGCTCGCCGGTGGGGCGCCGGCGCGGATCGTCATTGAGGTCTGCGGCCCCGGGACCCTTCGCCTCTCCGGGCGGGGCGAGGGTGGCTTTCGCGCCGTCATCGGCAACCCCCGGCTCTACCAAGACAACCCCTGAACGTCCGGTCTTGACTCTGGCCGTACCGGGAGCATATTTGTCT
>DAINBS010000087.1:4451-10185 GCA_036732805.1 Gemmatimonadales bacterium
TGTCTTCTGGTTAGCACTCATGACCATTGAGTGCCAACAGTTGGAAACCATTCAACATCAACATGTTGTCACAACGGAGGCTGTCGGACATGGCCAAAGGAAAGGTCAAGATCCAGCCCCTCGCCGACCGGGTTGTCATCCGGCCGCTCGAGGAGACCGAGCAGATGAAGGGCGGTCTGTACATCCCCGATACGGCCAAGGAAAAGCCCATGCAGGGCGAGATCATCGCGGTGGGTCCGGGCCGGATCGAGAAGGGGGACCACATCCCGATGGAGCTCAAGGTCGGCAACCGGGTCCTGTACGGGAAGTACACCGGGACCGAGGTGAAGCTCGACGACGAAGAGCTCCTCATTGTCAAAGAGTCTGACGTCCTCGCCGTGATCGGCTGAGGCAGGAGAGGAATCGCAATCCATGGCTAATGCAAAGGAACTCCACTTCGACGTGGAAGGCCGGGCGGCCCTCAAGAAGGGCGTCGACCAGCTGGCCGACGCCGTCAAGGTGACCCTCGGTCCCAAGGGCCGGAACGTCGTCATCGACAAGAAGTTCGGCAGCCCCACGGTCACGAAGGACGGCGTCACCGTCGCCAAGGAGATCGAGCTCTCCAACGCGGTCGAGAACATGGGCGCGCAGATGGTGAAGGAAGTCGCAACCAAGACCTCGGACGTGGCCGGTGACGGCACGACGACGGCCACCGTGCTCGCGCAGGCCATCTTCCGCGAGGGCCTGAAGAGCGTCACCGCCGGCGTGAACCCGATGGCGATCAAGCGCGGCATCGACAAGGCCGTGGACCTGATCGTCGACGAGCTGAAGAAGATGTCGGTCAAGACGTCGGGCAAGAAGGAGATCGCCCAGGTCGGCTCCATCTCGGCGAACAACGACAAGGAAATCGGTGACCTCATCGCCGACGCGATGGAGAAAGTCGGCAACGACGGCGTGATCACGGTCGAGGAGGCCAAGGGCCTCGAAACCACGCTCGAGACCGTGGACGGCATGCAGTTCGACCGCGGCTATCTCTCGCCCTACTTCGTCACCGACCCCGAGAAGATGGAGGCGGTGCTCGAAGACGGGTACGTGCTGATTCACGACAAGAAGATCAGCGCCATGAAGGACCTGCTGCCCGTGCTCGAGAAGGTGGCCCAGGCCGGCAAGCCCATGCTCATCATCGCCGAGGACGTCGAGGGCGAGGCGCTCGCCACGCTCGTCGTCAACAAGCTGCGCGGCACGCTCAAGGTGTGCGCGGTGAAGGCGCCGGGCTTCGGTGACCGGCGGAAGGCCATGCTGCAGGACGTCGCCACGCTGACCGCCGGCAAGGTGATCAGCGAGGAAGTGGGCTTCAAGCTCGAGAACGCCGTGCTCGCCGACCTCGGCCGCGCGAAGCGCATCGTGATCGACAAGGACAACACGACGCTTGTGGACGGCGGCGGCAAGGAGAAGGACATCCAGGGCCGGATCCAGGAGATCAAGGTCGCGATCGACAAGAGCACGTCGGATTACGACAAGGAAAAGCTGCAGGAGCGGCTGGCCAAGCTCGCGGGCGGAGTCGCCATCATCAACGTCGGCGCCGCAACCGAGACGGCCATGAAGGAGAAGAAGGCCCGGGTGGAAGATGCGTTGCACGCCACCCGCGCCGCCGTGGAAGAGGGCATCGTGCCGGGCGGCGGTGTCGCGCTGCTCCGCGCGCAGGACGTGCTCAAGAAGGTGAAGGTGGCCGACGAGGACGAGCAGATCGGCGTGGACATCGTGCGCCGCGCTCTCGAGGAGCCCATGCGGATCATCGTGCAGAACGCGGGCAGCGAGGGCTCGATCGTCGTCGAGAAGGTCCGGACCAACAAGGACAAGAACTTCGGCTTCAACGCCCAGACCGGCGAGTACGAGGACCTGGTGGCGTCCGGCGTGATCGACCCGACCAAGGTCACCCGCTCGGCCCTTCAGAATGCCGCGTCGGTGGCCGGCCTGCTCCTCACGACGGAATGCGTGATCGTCGAGAAGAAGGAAGAGGAAAAGGCGCCCGCGATGCCGCCGGGCGGTGGCATGGGCGGGATGTACTAGGAGGGAGGCCGCGCGGGCCGGGAGGTGGCAGGATCGACGGCCAGACGGCGAGACGGACAGCGGCAGGAAGGTGGCAGGAAGCAGAACGCCCCGGGGGATCTCTCCGGGGCGTCTGTGCCTCAACCTGGCTCCTGCGAACCGCTGGCCGTCTTCCCGTCTGGCCGGCTATCCTATCGGCCTGCCGCCCTGATTATCCGGTCCACGACCGCCTGGTCCACGCGCAGCAGCCCGACTCCCGGGAGCCGAGGCAGCAGGGTCGCCCAGCTCGTATCCTGCGTGAACGCACGCCGGAACAGCGGAATGGCCTCGTCCACCCGTCCGATGTCCGCCAGCGTCACCGCCACCCAGTAGATCAACTCGCCGTTCGTGGCCGCGTCGGGCAGGAGTGCGGACGCACGCCGGTACGCCGACAGCGCCGAATCCACGAGGCCCACGGTCATGAAGTTGTCCCCCTCCGTGGCCGCCCGGTACGCGCGGGCCACGGTCACCAACCGGCGCAGCTCGCCCAGCGGATCGGGATGATCCTCCACCCGGAGATCGAACAGGCGCTCCCACGGCCGGTCGCTCCGGTCTCCCCCCACGACGATCAGGGCCGCCGACTGCTTGCCGCGGATGTCGCCCCCCTCGGCCTGGGCCGCGTCGAGCGCCGCGAGCAGGCGCTCGGCCAGGTCGCCGCGCGTCGCCTCGAACGCCCGCGCCATGGCTGGCCACACGCGGTCGCTCCGCATCAGGTTTGCCTGCACCGAATACCCGCGCCCCACGTGCTGGCCCGCTGCGGGGATGGCGCGGGATCCCGTGTGCGCCGCCACGCGTCCGGCCGCGTCAATCATGGCGAGCTGACGCACCTGGCTGTCCGGATCGGCCCGGAGCAATGCCGCAAGCGCCGCGGGGGCGGCGATCCCGGTGCGCATGAGCGCCAGCCCCCGCGGCCCGTATGCCGGATCGATGAACGACTGCGTGGCCACCGCGCCCACCCCCGGTTCCGCCCATGCGACCGAACCCCCGACGCTGAACCAGTGCGACTGGACGGCGACGCCGATCTGGCCCGTGGCGGAGTCCACGGCGACGATCGAATAGGTGTGCGTGGGCCGGCGGCTCGACTCCTGCGCCGCGGCGACACACGGCCCCAGGGCCAGCGCCGCCAGGGTCAGCGCGAGGGTGCCTCGCATGGGTTCCTCCGTGACGTGAGGTGGGACACAACCCGCGGACGGGCCTGCGGGCCCGGAACATCGAAACCTGGCGCCCGCTTGGCGGTACATGTATCCGAGGTGTTGGTCGAAATTCCGGAGTGAGGTAACTTATTGCCATGCGGATTCTTCTGCTCGCCGCCCTGTTCGCGCTCACGACGGCGGGGAACGCCGACGTCCAGCGGGCGGCCCGGCTGGATGGGACCTGGCGGGCGCAGACGCCCGACGGGCCGCAGACGGTGGTCGTCCGGGCGGATTCGTCGGCGAGTTTCGGCGACGAGACCGTGCGCTGGAGGATCGTCGCCGATTCGATCTTCATTGCGCTGGGCGACGAATGGATGGTGTACAACTTCGCGCTGCGCGGCCGCACGCTCACACTGTCCGGCGGCGATCTCGAGGAGCCCATCGCGCTCCAGCGGGTGGGCCCTCCGAGCCCGCGGCCCGATGCCGTGCCCGTCCCCGCGGCGCCGCCCATGACCCGCCGCGCGACGACGCCGTGACCGGCGTCGGGGCGGGGTAAGGGCGTGACGTCGGCGTCGGAGCCCTTGGGCCAGGCGTCCACGTCCCTGTCGCGGGAACTCCGCGACTTCCTCATCCGCTTTTCCATCGCGCTGCACCGGTTCGCCATGTACCCGGACGACCACCCATCGCTCGCCCCGACGGTGGAGCAGGTGGTTGGCCTCCTCAGCGACCTGCTGTACGTCAAGCCGACGCTCTCCCTCGGGGTCGCGCGCACCCAGCTCGTGATCGAGGGGGTGGCAACCGATCCCAAACACCCCGTTTTGCTGGAGCTGGCGGCCCGGCTGCACCGCCACCATCTGGGCGCGCTGGCCTTCGAGCGCGGCGTGGCCCCCGACGAGCTGCACGAGTTCCTGCGGCTCGTGGCCCGGGATCCCGATCACGGGCAGGGCCCGGTTGGGCTCGATCCCGAGTTCCGCAAGCGCCGCTGGCCGCACGTCACGGCCTACCCGCTGGACTACGAACGCCTCCAGTTCATGGAAGGCGAGACGCCCCTCGACGAAACCGAGCAGTCCCGCGCCACGCGCACGCGCTCGGCCCAGTTGTGGCTGGGTCTTGCCCGCGCAGCGATGGCCGCCGGCCAGGCCAAGGAAGCCCTCTCGAAGGAAGAGGAAGAGGACCTGATCAACACCACGCCCGAAGCCATCGCGCGCGCCATCGATAGCCGGGGGCGGGATAGCGCGTACGACCAGGTGATCGTGGGCTACATGCTCCAGATCGCCGACGAGCTCAAGTCGGGGCAGACGCAGGAGTCGTCCGCGCTGCGCAAGCGCGTGTCGGACCTGGTGTCCACGCTCGATCGGCGCTCGCTGGGCCGGCTGCTCAGCATGGGCGGGGACGCCGCGCAGCGCCGGCGGTTTCTCCTGAGCGCCTCGGAGGGCATGGCGGTGGACGCCGTGGTGGACCTGGTCGAGGCGGCGGGCACGGCCGGCGGCGAGACCGTGTCGCATTCGCTTCTCCGCATGCTCCAGAAGCTGGCGCAGCACGCAGAGCGGGGCGGGGGCCGCCGCCGGACGATGGCCGACGAGTCCATTCGCGACCAGATCCGCTCCCTGGTGCAGGGATGGTCGCTGCGCGACCCGAATCCGGGGGCCTACGGCAAGGCGCTCCAGCGCATGTCGCTCGCCTCCCCCGTGTTTGTCGCCTCGTCCGACGCCCAGTTCGCGCCGGAGGCCCGCCGGCTGGTCGAGATGGGACTCGAGCTCGACACGGTGGGCCAGCCGGTGCAGCGGGCGGTGGACACGCTCGTGGACCGGGGCGAGCTGCCGTGGCTGCTCGAGACGCTCCGCTTTGCCTACGCCCCGACGGCTGCGCGCGCCATGCGGCGCCGCGTGGCGCGCCCCGACCAGATCGCCGCGGTGCTCGCCGATGAGCCCATCGACTACGCCCTGCTGGACGAACTGATCGCGGCCGTCGACGTCGAGGCCGCCGACCCGCTGCTCGACGCGCTGGCGGACGCCGACGCGGCCTCGACCCGGCGCGCCCTGATCGGGCGGCTCACGGCCCTGGGCCCCGGGATCGAGCCGGCCATCCTCAAGCGTCTTGACGATCCCCGGTGGTACGTCGTCCGCAACCTGATCGGCCTGATCGCCGAGCTGCCGCAGCTGCCGGCGCAGTTCGATGCCTGGGCGTTTCTCAAGCATGCCGACGGGCGGGTCCGCCGGGAAGCGATGCGGCTGCTGCTGCGCGATCCCGCCACCCGCGACCGCGCGGTGGTCGCCGGCCTGCGGGACGCCGACGATCACATGGTCCGGCTCGCGCTGACCGCCGCGGGCGAGCGGTGCCCCGAGGGCGCCCTCGCGCTGATCGTCACCCGGGCGGTCTCCGGCAGCAATACCGACCAGCGCGTCACGGCCATCCGGGTCCTCGGCGCCACGGCCGACGCCGGCGCGCGGGCGGCGCTCCTCCAGCTGACGGCGCCGCGGAGGGGCATGTTCCGTCCCAAACCCCCGGCAAAGACCTCCGAGTATCTGGCGGCG
>DAINBS010000088.1:0-2053 GCA_036732805.1 Gemmatimonadales bacterium
GTTGTTCAAGGTGACTGTTCGCGAACTTGCTCCGGTGTCGGGTTGCGTTCCGGTACCGCGTGACACCTCAATGCTGTCCGGGTCGGAGGCCGGTGCCGCTTGGCTTGCCCAATCGCCAACCTGGACCTTCCCCATGAGCACTGGAGCCGCGATAAGGCTGATTCCCGCGGCAAGGAACTGACGGCGATCCGGTACTCCGGCATCATCGCGTGAGCGAGCGTTGTTCAGTGCATGCGCTTTCATGGGGTGGTCTCCTGGTGAGAATTCCGCGCGCTGCTCCTCAACGGCTACCGATGACTATTGCGTCAAGAGCCTCGTGAACGAGAGCGAGCCCAACTTCCACGTTCCGTTCTGCTGCACATACACTTCCGTCACCACGAAAGGATTGCTGACCTCGTTGCCGCCAACCACCGCATCCAGGCGAATCCTGTTCAACACAATGGCCGTCGTACCGATGAACCGCACCGACGTTTCGAAGATCTCCGCGTGCTTGTAGTGAATCCCTCCGCTCCTGATGACGTCGAGCTCCTGGGCCCGAGACATGGTTCCGCCCATGTGGACGAAGACCGCCTGGTCATCGAAGAGAGCAGCCAGGGAATCGACGTTGCGCTCCGACATCCAGCGCCACTTCGTCTTCGAGAGATTCAGTATTTCCTGTTCCGCATTCGTGCCCTGCGTAGCGGCGGGATTCTGCGCCGTTGCGGGCGCCGCGTAGACCAGGGAGAGCGCGACGAGCGTGACCATGATCCGGTTCATGTCAGTCCAGCCCTTTCTTGTGAAGAACCTCGGACAGTAGGTCCGCGATGGTGACGTTGTTGAGGTCCGACATCGGGAAGTGTGTGTTGCCGCGGATGCCGATCGAGGGCAACTCCACGAGCGTCACGTCGCCGCCGTGCCGATTCACGGCGTCGCGCCACTGCCTCGCCACGGCGCGGAAGACGCGCCACTGCCGAGGCTGAGCGCCGGCACCGGTGCTTGCTCTCGTCGCGGGCTGCCTCACGGTCCGGCATGACGGACTCCTTGTCGAAGGCGTTGCTCGATGCGCCTCTCGTGCCGGCACCCGTCAAACCTAGCGGCCCAGAGCTGGTCGGTCTACTTGCCGCTCGGTACCCATGCTGGTAAGTTTTTATTACCAATGGCCGATGAACTCGATGGCATGGCCACCTTCGTTGCCATAGCGGAAACGAAGGGGTTTCGGGCGGCCGGTGATCGGCTGGGCGTAAGCCACTCCGCTGTGAGTCAGGCGGTGCGGCGACTCGAAGAGCGGCTCGGTGTAACGCTCGTGCGCCGTACGACGCGGAGCATTCACCTCACCGACGCGGGCGAGCGGCTCTATGCCGCCTTGCGTCCGGCGCTCGACGGAGTGCGGGCCGCGGTCGCGGACGTGGGAGAGCTGGGGAGTGCGCCTCGCGGAACGCTGCGTCTCCACTCATCCCGGGCCGCGGAAACCATGTTCGGCGAGTCACTGCTTTCCGGATTTCTCACGGCACACCCGCACATCCAGCTCGACCTTGTCGTGAGCGATGCACCGGTGGACATCGTCGCAGACGGGTACGATGCGGGCATTCAACTTGGCGAAGTCATCGACAAGGACATGAGCGCCGTTCCGGTGACCGGCGACCTGCGGCTGGTGGTTGTCGGGTCGCCGTCCTATTTCGCTCGCCGCGGAGTACCGCTGCATCCACGCGATCTCACCCGGCACGAGTGCCTCAATTGGCATCCAACATCCGAGGCGGCGCCGTACCGTTGGGAGTTCACGGAAAACGGCCGTGACTTCTCGGTTTCGGTGCCGGCACGGGTGCTGTCAACCGATGCGGCGCTCAACCGCCGGCTCGTCACCGCGGGAATCGGCATCACGATGGCGTACAAGGCGCACGTGCGTGATGCGCTCGCACGCGGAGACCTTGTTGCGGTGCTCGAGAAATTCTGCGCGCCATTCCCCGGCTACTACCTGTACTATCCGCGGCATCGCCACGCCTCTCGCATCCTGCGCGCGCTGATCGATCACATCCGCGTCTGGCGACGTGGCACACGCGGGGGGACACGGATCCGC
>DAINBS010000088.1:2153-10023 GCA_036732805.1 Gemmatimonadales bacterium
CAAACGCCCTCGCGGCGCGCGTCCCACCGCGCCAGTATTCGACGGTCACGGCGTGGAGCGCGTATGCGGGCGGCCGGCATCCTGTTCACGTTGATCGTATCGGGCGTGTGGTCCCCCGCGCCGGCCCAGCGCTACAGCGACGCCGACGGCCGGCTTCGCGTGGCCCTCTCCCAACAGCCCTTCTCCCCAAACGGCCGCTCCGCCGGCCCCGCCACCATGGCGAACGGCGGGATCCAGGACTCGCTGGCGCGATGGGGAGTTGCGGTCCGTGTCGTCGAGGCCAGCCTCACGCCTGAGGAGGACGCCGAGTACGGCGGCTGGAAGCGCCTGGGCATGGCCCTGGGCCACTTCGCCGACCTCGTCACCGCCAACGAGCGCGACGGTTACTTCACGGTGGGTCTCCTGGCCACGTGTCCTTCCATGCCGGGCCTGGTGGCCGGGCTGCAGCGGTCCGGCTCCACGGACGCGCCACGGAAGGTCGGCGTGCTCTGGCTCGACGCGCACCCGGACTTCAACACGCCGGAGACCACCCGCAGCGGATCGCTGGGCGGCATGCCGGTCGCCGTGGCCACCGGCCGCGCGCTGCAGATCCTCCGGCAGGACGCGAAGCTCGACCCGCCGCTCGACGACCGCCACGTGGTGATGGGCGGCGTGCGGCTCACCGACCCGCTGGAGCAGGCCCTGCTGGACAGCTCCAGCATCGAGCAGGTCTCGGTGGAGGACCTGCGCCGTGCGACGCCCGCGCTGTTCGCCCAGCTCGACCGCCTGAGCCGCGAGACCGACAGGATCTACGTGCACGTCGACCTGGACGTGCTGGATCCGCGGGAGGTGGAGGGGCACGACAACAAGGTGCCCGGCGGGCCGTCGAGCGCCGAGCTGGCAGCGCTGTTCGAGCAGATCTTCCGCCGCTATCCCAAGGCGTCGGCCATCGGCTTCGCCACGATTCCGGCCGACGACCCCGACCGACTCTCGATCTCCGCGGTGAACCGCATGATCGCGGGTGCGATTCGGGGCGTGATGGCGCGATGACCTTCAAATCGTCAATAATGACTAGTTGTGGCCGTATCTCGGTCACAACTCGCTAACAGTGACGAATATACACTTGCCATTGCGCAGGTCATGACAAATCGCCATAATTGACGTGTATCCTGCCATCACATCCAACAAGTCGCTACGGTTGACGACTTATGGGCATTCAGAATCGGTTGACAGACGAGACCATCCTGGCGGACCTTGGTGCTCGCCTCTGTGCGGTCCGCCTCTCCCGCAACCTGACCCAAGCCCAGGTCGCCCGGAACGCCGGCGTCGCAAAACGTACGGTGGAGCGCATCGAAGCCGGTCAGTCGGCGCAAATGACGAGCTTCATCCGGATTCTCCGCTCCCTCGATCTGCTCCAGGGCCTCGAGCTGCTCCTCCCGCCACCTGAGCCCGGTCCGATGGACCTGCTGCGACGTGCGGGAAGGGTCCCGCGGCGGGCCACCGGAAAGGCCACGTCTCCCACCAGGCCCTGGACCTGGAGAGACGAGAGCGAATGAACCTCGCTGAAGTGCGGCTCTGGGGTCGGACCGTCGGAGCCGTGGCCCAGGATGCCGATGCTGGGTATGCCACGTTCCAGTACGATCCGGACTTCGTCGGGAGTGGGATCCAGGTTTCCCCGCTCACCATGCCACTGGCCCGGCATCCGTACGCATTCCCCCAACTTGCTCGCAGGAGTTTCAACGGCCTTCCCGGCCTCCTCGCGGACTCCCTTCCCGACTACTTCGGGAACGCCCTGATTGACGCCTGGCTGGCGCGACAGGGGCGGAACCCGGGCGCCTTCAGTCCCATCGAACGCCTGTGCTACGTCGGGACCCGTGGAATGGGGGCGCTCGAGTACAAGCCGTCCATCGGGCCTCGTCCAACCCAGGGTCGGACGCTGGAGGTCGAAGCCCTGGTGGAGCTCGCCTCCCGAATCCTCGGCCAACGGCAGGACATGCGTCTCTCGATCGCGTCCGGGAGAGAGGAGGACGCGCTGGGCGAGTTGCTCCGTGTGGGAACGTCTGCCCGGGGGGCCCGGGCAAAGGCACTCGTCGCCTGGAATCCCGAGACCAACGAAGCCCGGTCGGGACAGGTCCAGGCGGGCTCGGGTTTCGAATACTGGATCCTCAAGTTCGACGGTGTCTCCGGAAGTCCCGGGCCCGGACTCGCCGATCCGGAGGGCTATGGTCTGATCGAGTACGCCTACTCCATGATGGCTCGAGCGGCGGGTATCACCATGAGCGATTGTCGTCTCTTCAAGGAGAGCGGCCGCAGCCACTTCATGACGCGGCGTTTCGACCGTACGCCGGGGGGGCGCAAGATCCACATGCTCTCGCTCGGGGCCATGTCGCACCTGGACTTCAACGACGCGGGCGCACACGGATACGAACAAGCTCTGATGACGATCCACACCCTCGGCCTTTCGATGGACGCCATCGAGGAGCAGTATCGGCGCATGGTCTTCAACGTGCTGGCGCGGAACCAGGACGACCATGTGAAGAACATCGCGTTCCTGATGGACCGGGATGGTCAGTGGTCGCTCTCCCCGGCCTTCGACGTGATCTACGCCTACAACCCCTCGGGTGACTGGACGGCACGCCACCAGATGACGGTGAACGGCAAGCGGGACGGTTTCTCACGCGCTGACTTCGAGGCGGTAGCTCGAGGTGCGTCGATGAAACGCGGCCGAGCCGCAGCGATCCATGAAGAGGTCCACGCCGCCGTCTCCCGGTGGGCGGAGTTTGCCGAGCGCGCCGGCGTGGACGCGGGTCGTGCGGCGAAGATCCAGAACGTGTTGCGACTGGAACTGCCAAAGGGTTAGAGGCGTCCCCGAGCCGCAAGGCGAGGGCCGTTGACGGATGACGCCGGGCGCCGAAGCAAACGGGCCCGCGAGTGCGGGCCCGTTGTGCGAAGGCGCCGGGCAGAATCGAACTGCCGAATGGAGGTTTTGCAGACCTCTGCCTTACCACTTGGCTACGGCGCCGTGGACCGTAAAGTCGCCGAGGCCCGCACCGTTCTCAACCCCTGGACCTCGAGCGATCACGGGGCTTGACAGGCGAACCCGCGTTTCGCGGCGTCTCCACCTGTAGCCGCCACGCAATGGATTGCCGGAGTCGGCGACCCGGATTCCGGTGGAGGTATGCGGCTTAACTGCTTGTCTTACAATAAGTTGAATCAACCGGTGGGCCGCGGCCCCTGGCGTGCGCCTTGCGTTGGGGAAGATTCATGCAGTGCAGGTCCCATTCCCCATTCCTTGGAGGGTAGCACGATGTCTCGCGTCCACCGGCTCACAGCTGCGCTCGGCGCGCTCGCGTTCTGCGGCGCGCTTGCAGGGCCAGCTACGGCCCAAACCACGGCCTCCGCGTCCATCCAGGCGATCGCGTTCGTCCAGGGCGTCGCACCGATCACCGCGGCTGGCGTGAACGACCTCAACTTCGGGACCGTGTTCTCCGGTGCCACGACGGGCCTGACCAACGTCGCGGCCCAGGCCGGCCGGTTCGACATCACCGGCGAGCCCGCCGCGGCCGTGAGCGTGAGCTTCGCGCTGCCGCTCACCCTCGCGGGCACGGGCGGCACGATCCCCATCGCCTTCGCGAACAGCGACGGCCTCGAATGGGGTCCGTTCCCCGCAGCGTTCACGACGTTCGACCCGAACGTCCCCTATCTGACGGCGCTCGATGGCGCGGGCGTGCTGACGATCGGCATCCGCGGCAGCGTCTCGCCGGCGGCGGCCACGACGACGGGCAGCTACACCGGCACCATCACGCTGACGGTGTCGTACCTCTAGGGCTGATGGCCGTCCGGCCGTGACGCGAGCCGAAGAACCGGCGACCGCCTGCGGGCGGTCGTCGGTTCTTCGGCCTCGTCCCCGTCGGTCACCGACCACCACCATGCGCCGTACCCTGGGAGCCGCCGCCCTGCTCGCCGCGTCGCTCGGCACCGCCGCACCGCCGGCGGCCGCGCAGTTCGTCGTGCCCGGCGATCCCCATTCCCGGCCCTTCATGGCGTTCGCCCAACGCGATCTCACGTTCGGGCAGGTGTTCCCCGGCATACCGGAATCGGTGCTGAGCAGCGACCCGCGCCACGCGGGCCTGTTCGAGATCCAGGGCACGCCGGAGAGCCCGGTGCGCGTGGAGTTCGTGCTGCCCGACGCGCTGCACTCGGCGCACGGCGCCCTGCTCCCCATCGAATTCGGCCACGGCGACGGCCAGGCGGATTTCAGCCGCGGCCGCTACCAGGGCGTGTTCTTCGACCCCCGCACGCCGCTCGTCGCCGATCTCGGACCCAACGGCAAGCTGTGGGTGCGGCTCGGGGGCACCGTGCTCCCCACGCGCGACCAGGCGGGCGGCGCGTATTACGCCACCGTCTCGATCACCGTCTTCGATCTGGGAATCTGACCATGTCGCACCGCTCCGCGTCGCCCTGGCTCGTCGCCGCCGTCATCGCCGCCGCCCTCCTCGTGCCGGCGGTCATCGAGGCGGTGTGGGTGTCGCCCACCGCCGTGTTCCTGGACGACGCGTCGCGCAACGCCCAGGTAACGATCGGGAACTCGAGCGACGAGGCGGAAGAGGTGACGATCGAGCTGCGCTTCGGCTACCTCGACACCGACTCGCTCGGCACTCCCTTCGTCCGCCTGCTGGACGATCCGGGCCCGGAATACCCGTCCGCGGCGCGCTGGCTCGGGCTGTTCCCCCAGCGCGTGCGGCTCGAGCCCGGCGAGCGGCGCGTCGTGCGGCTGTTCGCGCGCCCGCCGGCCGACCTCCCCGACGGCGAGTACTGGTCGCGCCTCATCGTCACGTCGCGCCGCGCCGCGAGCCCCGTGGCCGCGGGCGACACGCTGCTCCAGGCCGGCGTGAACCTCGAGATCCGGCTCGTCACCTCGGTGACCTTCCGCAAGGGCGCGCTCAACACCGGCCTCGCACTCACCGGTCTCGCGGCACTCGCGGACGCGGATTCGCTGGTGGTGCGGGCCGGGATGGAGCGCTCCGGCAACGCGGCGTACCTGGGCACGGGCCACTTCGAGGTGGTGGACGCCGCGGGCGCGGTCGTGCGGCAGTGGGCGACGCCGCTCGCGGTGTACTACCCGATCAACCGCCGGTTCGTGTTCCCGCTCGACAGCCTCGCGGCCGGCGACTACACGGTCCGGCTGCGCGCCGAAGCCGCCCGCGCCGACGTCGAAGAGGGACGCGTGCTCCCCGCCCCCACCGTCAGCGACTCGATCGGCGTGACGGTCCGGTAGCCGCGGACTTCTCATGCACGGCGCGCGCGCTCACCAGCCCGGTTGCCGCGGAAACCCGCGGATGACGTGGCGTGCGTGCGTGTTCCTCGCCCTCTCGCTGGGAATGCTCCCGGCCGGCCGGGCCGCGGCACAACAGGACAGCCTTCTCGCCGAGGCCGCGGTCCAGCTCGACATCCAGCACGGCCCGTCGGCCATCGTGGCGGCGCTGGTGTACGACGGCACCCTCATGCTGCCGGTGCACCGGTTCCTCGAGATGAGCGAGATCCGGGTGACCGCGTTCGACCTGCGCGACTCGCTGGCCTTCGTGCTCGAGCCCGGACACCGGCGGGTCCGGTTCCACCCCGGGCGCGGCGAGCTGCTGCTGGGCGACTCGCTCGTCCCCATCGGGCCGGCGGACGCCGTCTGGTGGGACGGCGACCTGTTCGCCGCCGCGGCGGTATTCGACCGGATCTTCGGCGTCGCGGTGCGCATCGAGTGGATGGACCTCACGGTCTTCGTCGGGCGAACCGCCGCCCTGCCGGTCGTGCGGCGCGCCCGGCGCGAGCGCCAGCAGGCCCTGCTCCGTCACCCGTCCGCCATCGACGTACTCGAGGTCCACCCGCCGCGGGCGGCGGCCGACGGCGCCGTGTTCAACTGGTCGTTCACCGGCTCCACCGGCGCGCGCGACGACTACTACAACCTCGACCTCGGGCTCGGGGCCCAGGTGCTGGGCGGCGGGTTCGCCCTGCGGCCTCAGTTCTGGCAGGTGGGCGCCGAAACCGACGCCGACCTCCGCGCGTCGTGGGAGCGCGCCTGGCCCGACCGGCAGTGGATCCGCCAGGTGCGCGTGGGCGACGTGCAATCGAACGGCCGCCGCGCGCAGCTCGTGCGCGGCGCCGTGGTGACCAACGCGCCGTTCATCCGGTCGTCCGAGTTCGACGTCGAGCGGATCATCGGCCGGCTGCCCACCGGCTGGGACGTCGAGCTGTACGACCGCGGCCGCCTGATCGGCTACGGCGACGTGGACGCGCTCGGCGCGTTCAGCATCCCGCTCAACGTGCGCTACGGCCAGAACCCCTACGAGCTGGTGATGTACGGCCCCGCCGGCGAGGTGGTCCGCGAGACCCGCACGGTCCGCGTGCCGTTCAGCCGCCTGCCCGGCGGACGCTTCGAGTACGCCGTGGCCCTCGGCCAATGCCGCTACTACCCGTGCGACGCCCTCCTGAGCGCCGACGCGCGGTACGGCGTCTCCAGTCGCGTGACGCTCCAGGGTGGCTGGGATCTGTTCGCGAAGCAGGACAGCGGCGCCCTGTGGCAGCCCTACGCCGTCGCGTCGGTCGCGGCGCTGCGCTCCCTCTCGCTCACGGGCGAAGTGGTCGTGAACGGCCACCTGCGGGGCGCCGTCGAGTTCGAGCCCAGCCCCGATCTGCGCGTCACGGCCGGCCACACGAGCTACGCCGAAGCGGGCCGGCTGTTCGCGCCGAGCCTGCTGGAGAGCGACCGCACCGAGGGGACGGTGCTGTGGCGGCCCGGCGTGCTCAAAGGGACGGCCTACCTCCAGGGCTTCGTCGTGCGGTCGGCCGGCCCCGAATTCACGCGCACCATCGCGCGGGCGTCGGGCACGGCGCAGCTGGGACGCCTGCGCTACACGTTCGGCCTGCGCCACGACGGTTTCACCCGCGACACCGTGACCACCAACCGGTTCGCGGTGGACGCGGGAGCCGACGCCGTGCTCCAGAGCCGGCGGCCGTGGCTGTCGGGCACGAGCATCCGCGCGGAAGCGAGCGTGGAGCCGGCCAACGGCCTCGCCGCCCTCGGCGCCTCCGTGGGGCGGCGGGTCGGGCGGCTGCTGCGCGCCGACGTGGGGGTCGGCTGGTTCCGCGTGGGGGGTTACGGGCTCAGCATCGCGCTCACGACCGCGCTTCCCGGCCCGCGGGTGGGGCTCCGCACCCAGAGCAACAGCCAGGGCGGGACCAACGGGCTCATGTTCGTGAACGGCTCGGCGGTCTACGACCGCGACGGCGGGGCCGTGCGCTGGACCGACGGCGGCGACCTTGGCCGCGCGGGCGTGAGCGGCGTGCTGTTCCTGGACGAGAACGCGAACGGAGAACGGGACGAGGGCGAGCGCGGCATCGGCGGCATCCCGGTCCACGTGGGCGGCTGGTATACCGAGACCGATGCCGAGGGCCGGTTCGGCGCGTGGGACCTGTTCCCGTTCGAGGCGCTGGACATTGCCGTGGACTCGCTTGCGTTCGACGACCCGCTCCTCGTGCCGCCCGCCCCGCTGATCCAGGTGCGCCCCATGCCGAACAGCTTCGTCACCGTCGAGATCCCGGTGGTGGTCGGGGCCGAGGTGCTGGGCTACGTGGTGCTGGATTCTCAGGGCGTGAGCGGCATCCCGGTGATCCTCCGCGAGCTCACCACGGGCGTCGAGATCCGGACGCTGACCTTCAGCGACGGGGCGTTCTACCGGGCCGGCGTTCCGCCGGGCGAGTACGAGGTCACGCTGCCGGAGGAGGTGGCGGAGCGGCTGGGAGTGGTCGCGCTGCCGCTCCACCTCGTGGTACCGCCGGGGTCGGGGGACAAGCGGGTCGACAACGTGGTGCTCGAGCTGGAGCGGGTTGGGGGCTGACC
>DAINBS010000089.1:0-9926 GCA_036732805.1 Gemmatimonadales bacterium
CCCATGACCCCCACTGCGTGGACCGGGAGCAGCACCGCGAACGCCTGCCAGATCCGGTCGTACAGCCCCGCCTCGCGGATTTCCTCCAGGTAGATCCCGTCGGCCTGCCGCAGCACCTCGAGCGCCGCCGGGGTGACCGCGCCCAGCACCCGGATGGCCAGCCCGGGTCCTGGGAAGGGATGCCGTCCCACCATCTCGTCGGGCAGACCCAGCTCGCGGCCCACGTTGCGCACTTCGTCCTTGAACAGCTCGCGCAGCGGTTCGATGAGCTGGAACGGAAGGTCGGGCCGGAGTCCGCCCACGTTGTGGTGCGTCTTGATCGTGACGGACGGTCCGCCCCGCGGCGAGTACGACTCGATCACGTCCGGGTAGAGCGTCCCCTGGACGAGGTACCCGACTCCCTGCCCCACGTCCTTCGCCGCCTGCTCGAACACATCGATGAACGTGTGTCCGATGATCTTCCGCTTCTCCTCGGGCTCCGTCACCCCGGCAAGACGTGACAGGAACAGCTCGGCCGCATCCACCACCCGGAGATTGATGCCGAGGTGGCGCCGGAAGAGGCGCTCGACGCTCTCGCGCTCGTGCTGCCGCAGGAGGCCGTGGTCCACGAAGATGCAGGTGAGACGGTCCCCGAGCGCCTGGTGCACCAGCACCGCGGCCACCGAAGAGTCCACGCCGCCCGACAGGCCGCAGATAGCCTTGGCGGTCGGCCCGACCCGCTCGCGGATGGCGGCTACGTGGTCGGCGATGAAGTGCCCGGCCGTCCAGTCCGGCGCGCACCCGCAGACCTCGAACAGGAAGTTTCGCAGGATCTCGCCGCCGCGCGGCGTATGGTGCACCTCGGGATGGAACTGGACGCCGAACAGCCCCCGCGCCCGGTCCTCGAACGCGGCGATGGGGCTGTTGGCGCTCGCCGCCGAGTGGACGAACCCGGCGGGCAGCCGCGAAACGTGATCGCCGTGACTCATCCACACCGGCGACCGCTCGCCCGGATCGAAACCCCTGAACAGGCCGCTCACGTCGCGCACCTCGACGTCTGCGCGGCCGTACTCCCGTCGCCCCGCGCGCTCCACCGACCCGCCTCCCAGCTGCGCCACGAGATACATCCCGTAGCACACGCCCAGGACCGGCGCCCCCGCCTCGAGCAGGCCCGGCACCACCTGGGGAGCACCCTCCTCGTACACCGAGTTCGGGCCGCCCGACAGCACGATGCCTTTCGGCGCCCGCTCCCGGATCCACGCCGCGGTCACCGTTGGCGGATGGATCTCGCAATAGACCCGCGCCTCGCGGATCCGCCGCGCGATGAGCTGCGTGTACTGCGAGCCGTAATCGAGAATCAGGATGCCGTGCCGCAGGTCGATCATGGTTGGCTCACCCAGCGAGGCTCCGTCACCTCGCCCTGAATCAGGTCTTCCAGCTGCTCGCGGGCGCGGGCCACGCCCCAGCGGTCGCCGTCCACGACCACCTCGGCGGCGCGGCGCCGCGAGTTGTACTGCGAGCTCATCGAGAACCCGTAGGCGCCCGCGCCGCCGATGGCCAGCAGGGCGCCGCGCTCCGCGCCAGCCACGGACTGGTCGCGCGCCAGGAAGTCGCCGCTTTCACAGATCGGGCCCACCACGTCCACCACCTCGGCTCGCGCGTCGTCTGGACCACCCACCAGGCGCACCGGGTGATGGGCCTGGTAGAGCGCCGGCCGCAGAAGGTCGTTCATGCCCGCGTCGGTGATCACGATGTCCCGGCCCCCGGCATGCTTCCGATACAGCACCCGCGTGAGGAGCACGCCAGCCGGACCCACGAGGTAGCGCCCCGGCTCCACGATGAGCGGAAGGCCCGTGGCCGCGGCGAGCGGTGCTACGGCTTCCGCAAACTCCCCGGGATCGAGGGCCGGGTCGTCGGCGGCGTACGCGATCCCGAGCCCGCCGCCCACGCTGATGGCGGCGAGCGTGTCCACCCCGGCGGCGCGCACGGACGTCACGACGTCCGCCAGCCGTTCCGCTCCCGTCCGGAACGGAGCGCCCGTCACGATCTGCGATCCCAGATGCATCGCCAGCGCGGTCACACGCGCGTGTCCGCTCCGCGCCAGGCGCACGGCCAGCGGTACCACCCGGTCGAGCGGCAGCCCGAACTTCATGCCCTTCTCCGCGGTCCGGGTGTACGGGTGCGTCTCCGCCCGGACTTCGGGGTTCACGCGGATCCCTACAGCGGCCACCTGCCCCGCCCGGGCCGCGAGGGCCAGCACCCGGTCTGCCTCCGCCTCCGATTCCAGGTTGATCTGGCGGATCGGGGCCTCGAGCGCCGCGGCCAGCTCGTCGTCGGTCTTGCCCACCCCGCTGAACACAATCTGCCCCGGTGCAAAGCCCGCCCGCCGCGCCCGGAACAGCTCCCCGCCGGACACGATGTCGGCCCCCGCACCCAGCCCGCGCAGGAGCGCGAGCACTGCGAGGTTGCTGTTGGCCTTGACCGCGTAGAACACCTGGCACGGGAAGCGCGGCGCGAGGGCCCCGACGAGCGTGGCGTACCGCTCCCGGATCAGCGCCGCGTCGTAGACGTAGGTCGGTGTCCCGACGGCCCCGGCGATTGCCGTGAGCTGCCGGTCGTGCATCAGTACGCCTTTGCCCAGACCGCCTCGGTCACGGCGGGCCGGTCGCACCACACGCAGCGTGTGGGCGCCTCGGGGCTGCGAAACTCGGCGTCCGGCAGCACCCGCACCGTTGCCTTCGTGCGCTCCTTGATGGCCTGCTCGCAGGCGGGATCGCCACAGAAGCCGGCGTACGCGAAGCCCGCCTCCTCCTCCATGCGCTCGATCAGCTGCTGCTTGGTCACCCCCCGCACGGAGTGCTCGTCCCGACGCGCCCGCGCCCGGGCCAGCAGCTCGGCCTGGATGCCGTCGAGCAGCTGCACAATGGCGCTCGCCGCGTCCGCCAGCGGCACCGGCTGCTTGCCCCCGATCCGGCGCGCCGCCATCACCTGCCCCTGCGCCAGGTCGCGCGGCCCGATCTCGAGCCGCAGCGGCACGCCGCGCCCCTCCCACTCGTAGTACTTGGCGCCCGGCTTCATGCCCTCGCGCGCGTCCATCTCGACCCGCAGGCCGGCGCGCTCGAGATCCTGCCGCAGCCGCTGCGCCACCTCGACCGTGCTGGCGCGGTCGGCATCGGACTTCCAGATGGGGACGATCACCACCTGCCGGGGGGCGAGCCTGGGGGGGCACACGAGTCCGACGTCGTCGCTGTGCACCATGATGAGAGCGCCCACGAGCCGGGTGGACACCCCCCACGACGTGCTCCAGACGTGGTCCATGCCGCCGTCCGCCGTCTGGAACTGCACGTCGAACGCCCGCGCGAAATTCTGCCCGAGGAAGTGCGAGGTGCCCGCCTGGAGCGCCCGGTTGTCCTGCATCAGGGCCTCGCAGGCGTAGGTGCGCACGGCACCCGCGAACCGCTCCGCGTCCGTCTTGGCGCCGGTCAGCACCGGCATTGCCATCCACTGTTCCATGAATTCGCGGTAGACGCCCAGGATCCGGAGCGTTTCCTCTTCGGCCTCGGCCGCGGTGGCGTGCGCCGTGTGGCCCTCCTGCCAGAGGAACTCGGTGGTCCGCAGGAACAGGCGGGTGCGCAGCTCCCAGCGGACCACGTTGGCCCACTGGTTGAGCAGCACCGGCAGATCGCGGTAGCTCTGGATCCACTTGCCCAACATCGCGTAGATGATGGTCTCCGACGTCGGACGCACCACCAGGGGTTCTTCCAGCTCCTTGCCGCCCCCGCGCGTCACCACCGCGGTCTCGGGCGCGAATCCCTCAACGTGCTGCGCCTCGCGCGCGAGGAAGCTCTGGGGGATGAACAGCGGGAAGTACGCGTTCTGATGACCGGTCGCCTTGAACATCCCGTCCAGGGCGCCCTGCATCAGCTCCCAGATCCCGTACCCCCAGGGCCGGATGACCATGCATCCGCGCACGGGCGAGTAGTACGCGAGCTGGGCCCGCATGATGACGTCGTTGTACCACGCGCTGAAGTCCTCGGCGCGCGGCGTGATGCCCTTGGCCGCGTTCATGGCGTGCGTCCGGCGTCGCCCGTGTCGCCGAGCGGACGCAGCAGGAGATAAGCGGTGCGGTAGTGCGAGCCGCGCGCGGCGCCGGTGAAGCCGGAGGGGCCCGTCGGCCCCCAGGTTGCCCGAAGCGCGGGCACGACGTCGGCGGTGTTGGACGCCGGGTCCACGGGCCCCATGACGAAGCCGGTGACCTGGATCGCGGCCGCCAGCGTATCCACGGCGGCGACACTGTCGATGACATGCTGCAACGAGGCGCGCCCCGCCGCCTCGTTCGTTCCAGGCGGGAACAGGACGTGGACCTCGGCCACGCGGTAACCTTCCCCGGTGCGGCTTGAGTCGCTCCGAATGATCACCAGCGGCACCGGCTCCGCGGGCTCCTCGCGTGTGAAACCCGGTTCCGCCCGCTCACGCCCCTCGCAACCCGCGAGCAGCGCGGCCGCCAGCCCGGCCAGCAGCCCCTTACGTATTCCCCAGCGCATACTCCACCCGTTCAAGTGCCACCTGCGTCTCGGTTCCATCCGCCAGGTCGCGAAGCACCACCACTCTCCGCGCCCGCTCGTCCGGACCCACGATCAGTGCGCGGGGAGCGTTCCGCGCCGCCGCGAGCTTCAGCTGCTTCCCCAACCCCTGCGGCTTGAGGGCGTACTCAACCCGGCGCCCCGCATCCCGCAGGCGATGGGCGAGCGCCAGCACATACGGGACGTCCTCCGAACCGACGGCCACAAGGAAGACCTCCACCGCGGGCGGCTCGGCCCCGGACCCGCTGCCGGCCCGGATCAGCTCCCCGAGCACCACGTCGCCCATGCCGAATCCCACCGCCGGGAGATCCACCCCGCCGAGCGCCTTCAGCAGGCCATCGTACCGCCCGCCGCCGCAGATGGCGCGAAGCGTCCGCCCGGCGTCGAACAGCTCGAACACGGGGCCGGTGTAGTAGGCGAGCCCGCGCACGATGGAGAGGTCGAGATCCACGAAGTCCCCGAGCCCCATGTGGGTCAGCGCATCCATGCACGCGAACAGGTTCTCCGCGAGCTCGTCCCCCTGCGGCACGTCCGCCAGCGCGCCATCGAGCGCCGGGCGCCCCCGCAGCCGGCCGATCGCCAGCACGCGGTCCGCCGCCGCCGTGGGAATCCCGCCCTTCATCATGCGCTCGGCGAGGACGTCGGATGGATCGCGCTCGATCTTGTCGATCGCCGCGAATGCCAGCGGGACGCACGCCTCCGGAACGCCCGCGTGCCGGACCATTCCTCCGAGCACGCGGCGGTCGGAGATCCTCAATCGAACCGCATGCGGTCCGAACCCCAGGGCGCGCACGATGTCCACGGCCGCCGCCGCGATCTCGGCATCCGCCAGCGGACCGGACTCCCCGATCAGGTCCATGTTCAGCTGGAAGTGCTCACGCAGGCGGCCACGCTGCTGCCGCTCGTACCGGAACAGCTGCGGGAGCGAGAACCAGCGGATGGGCTTCTTCAGGGCCGACGCCCGCGCCGCCACCATGCGCGCGAGCGACGGCGTCATCTCGGGTCGCAGCGTGACCCGGCGCCCGCCCTTGTCCTCGAACTCGTACAGCTGACCGACGATCTCCTCGCCGCTCTTCTCCGTGTACAGCTCGAGCGGCTCGAGGGGCGGGCCGTCGTACTCCTCGAATCCGTACCGCGCGGCGACCGTCCGCCACACGCCGAAGATCTGATTACGGAGAGCCGCCTCGGCAGGGTAGAAGTCGCGAAAACCGGGCAGCGCCTGTCCTTGCATCGCGAGAAGTTACCCGAGCGGCGGGAAGCCGGGCAAGCGTGCCATCGCGTCGCCGACCGTGTGGAACGACCCCGTGACGAGCACGGTCCCCGCCCCCCGCGCCGCCGCGTCGAGTGCGCGGCCCAGATCGCGCTCCACGACGGCCCGCGGCCCCAGCAGGGCCGCCGCGGCGGGGAGGTCCCAGGCGCGATCGGATGGGGCGGAGGGCGCGTCGGTGAGCCACAGCCTGTCCACCGCGCCGGCCAGCGCCGTCAGCATGCCGCGCCAGTCTTTGTCGCGCAGCACGCAGACCACCGCGTGCAGGGGTCGCGGTGGCGGGTTGGACGCCAGGGCCGCGAGAAGGGCCGCGAGGCCATCCGGATTGTGGGCCACGTCGAACAGCCAGCGCCCACGCCGGTCGTAGCGGCCCGGGAGCCGAGCCCTGCCAAAGGCGGACGCCACGTCGTGTCCCGACGGACGCCAGGCCGCGGGAAGCGACGCGAGGACCGTTTCCGCAACGGCAGCGTTGCGGCGCTGGTGGGGGCCGACGAGGCCAAGCGCCGCTTCGTAGCGGGCTTCGGGGGGCACCAGGACCGGCCGTGCCCCGGCTTCCGCACCCCGGGCCGCGAGCAGGCCGGCCAGCGCGGGGTCGGGCTCGCCCACCACGAACGGGACACCGGGCTTCGCGATGCCGGCCTTCTCGACCGCGATCGCCTCGAGGGTGTCGCCGAGGTACTCCGTGTGTTCCAGCGCGACGTGGGTCACCACGCTGACCAGCGGGGTGACCACGTTCGTTGCGTCGAGCCGCCCGCCGAGCCCGACCTCGACGACCGCGATCTCCGCGCCACGCGCGGCGAAGTCGGCAAAGGCGATGGCAGTGGTCGCCTCGAAGAAGCTGGCGCCCGTCGGGTCGAGCAGCGGCCGCAGCCGGTCGGTCCAGGCAACGAACGCCTCGGCCGGGATGGGCCGGCCATCCACGAGCATCCGCTCGCGCACGTCCACCAGGTGCGGCGACGTGTAGAGCCCCACCCGGTGGCCCGCCGCACGGAGCGCCCCCGCGACGAGCACCGCCACGGAGCCCTTGCCGTTGGTGCCCCCCACGTGCACGGCGGCGAAATGACGGTGCGGGTCGCCCAGCTCGGCAAGCAGCGCGCGGGTGGGGCCAAGCGACCACGCCTTCGCCCCGCCCGTCCGCTGGAACAGGAGAGCGCAGGCGTCGGTGAACGACAGGGTCAGGCGGCGGACTCGGTGGGCGGGGGCTGTTTGAGCATCATCCGCAGCAGCCGCGCCGTGGTGGACTTCAGGTCGTGCCGCGACACGACCAGATCCACCATGCCATGCTCGAGCAGGAACTCGGCTGTCTGGAATCCCTCGGGCAGGTCCTGGCCAATGGTCTGCTTGATGACCCGCGGCCCGGCGAAGCCGATCACGGCCCCGGGCTCGGCGATGTTCACGTCCCCCTGCATGGCAAACGACGCCGAGACGCCTCCGGTGGTCGGGTTGGTGAGCACCGACACGAAGGGGATGCCGCGGTCCTTGAGCTGGGCGATCATGACCGAGGTCTTGGCGAGCTGCATGAGGCTGAGCGTCCCCTCCTGCATGCGCGCCCCGCCGGACGCGGAGACGATGATGAGCGGCACGCCGTGCTCGAGTGAACGACCGGCAACCCGCGCGATCTTCTCGCCGACGACCGCGCCCATGGATCCGCCCATGAACCCGAAGTCCATGATGCCGAGGCCGATGGGCAGCCCGGCGATCGTGGCGTGCCCCGTGAGGATCGCGTCCTGCCGGCCCGCCTTGCGGATCGCCACGGCAATCCGGTCTTCGTACCCCTCGAAGCCGAGGGAGTCCACCGAGGTGAGGTCGCCGTACAGCTCCACGAACGACCCGGGATCGGTCAGGACCTCGAGGTAGCGGCGCGCCGGGATGCGTCGGTGATGGCTGCACTGCACGCACACCTGGAGGTTGCGCTCGAACTTCTCGCGCAGGTCGGTGTGCCCGCACTGGGGACACTTGTCCCAGGCGTCGGCCGGGATTTCCAGCCGCTGGCGCTGAGTGGTGCGCTCGCGTTTTTCCTTGCGAAACCACGACATGGACGAACAGACGGCTCCGATCAGGTGACCTGCACTTGGGAATCTGGCCCCCGCGTCACGCCGCCGCCACCCTGGCGCCCGGCCTAGTCCCCGTAGCCCGCCCGCCGGGACTCCCGCGACACCCGCAGGACCACCGCCAGCGCCACGCAGCCCGTGAGGAGGAACGAGCCGCCGTAGGAGAAGAATGGGAGCGGGATGCCCGTGATCGGCATCAGCCCGACGGTCATGCCGACGTTCTCGATCACATGGGTGAAGAGCATGCCCGCGACCCCGAACACTACGAGGCTCCCGTACGGATCGGTGGCCCGCCGCGCCACCCGTACCAGCAGCGAGAGCAGCACCCCGAACAGCGCGAGGGAGAGGAAGACCCCCAGAAAGCCCATCTCCTCGCCAACCACCGAGTAGATGAAGTCCGTGGCTTGCTCCGGCAGGAAGGCCAGCCGCTTCTGCGTGCCCTGCGTGAACCCCTTCCCGAGCAGCCCGCCCGACCCGATGGCCACCTTGGACTGGATGATGTGCCAACCGGTAGCGCGGGGATCCACCTCGGGATTCAGGAACGACAGCAGGCGGTTCTGCTGGTAGGGGGCGAGCCGGTTCCAGAGCGACAGGGCGATGATGCCCATCCCGACGTTCGTGAGCCAGACCGTGAGCCCCTCCATCAGGTAGGGCCGGAGCCAGAACAGGAGCACCGTGAGGGCGAGGATCCAGAGGCCCCACGACACGGTCGAGAACGCGAACAGGAGGCTGAGCAGCGGCGACGCCACCAGGAGCAGCAGCCAGGGGTTCACGCCTGCCCAGAACAGCATGCTGAACAGGATGCCGACGAACACCAGCGCGCTCCCGAGGTCAGGCTGGAGGCCCACCAGCAGGAACGCGGCGCCGGCGATCAGTCCGGACGGCACCAGCTGCCACAGCGTGGCGGGGGGCTCGCGCCGGAACCCCAGGTGGCGCGCCAGCATCAGGATGACCGCCAGCTTGGCCAGCTCGGACGGCTGACCGATCCGGATCCCGCCCACCGCGAGCCATGACTTGGAGCTCGACGCCGTGCCCGCCCCCGTCCCCACCACGAGCGTGAGGGCGAGGAGGAGCATCGAGAACACGTAGAACGTCGGGGTCGCCCACTCGAGCAGCCGCGGGGAGATGCGGGACACCACGGTCCCCACCACGACGCCGATTCCCAGGAAGGTGAGCTGCCGCTCCCACAGGCGCGCGGCGGCCGTCGGCACGTCGGTCTGGCCGGCGGAGTAGAGCACCGCCAGCCCCATCGCCATCAGCCCTGCCGCGGTGAGCAGCAGGAGGATGCCGTCAGCGCGGTCCCGGGCGGGCATCGGGAGGAACCTGGGGAACGATGGGTACGGGAGCCGGTGCGGAGTCCCGCGGCATGTCGAGTGTCGGCGCGCCCCAGTCCGCCGCCGCCTCACCTCGGAGGTGGCGGGCGATGATGCGGGTCACCAGGGGACCGATCAATGAGCCGTGCTCGGCGAACTCGACGATGGCGGCCACCACCACTTCAGGCGCCTCGGCCGGCGCGAACGCGACGAACCAGCCGTGGTCGGCACCCTGCGGATTCTGCGCGGTGCCGGTCTTGCCCGCGATGCGCAGATCCTCGATCCGCGAGCGGACGCCGGTGCCGCTCTCTACGACCGCGACCAGCGCGGTGCGGAGGTCCGCGCGGACGCCGTCAGAGAGGTTGAGCTCCCGGGTAGGCGCGCCCCCCGGCACCCTGACCAGGTGGGGCGGCGGCATCGTACCCGTCGGGCTGGCCAGCAGCGCATAGAAGTACGCGACGTTGAGCGGGGTCTGGACGTTCTCCCCCTGCCCGATCGAGAGGTTCAGCGTCACGGCGTTCGTCCAGCCGCGGGGTCCGTACCGGCGATTGAAGTACTCGGTGGACGACGGGAAGAACGAGGCTCGTTCGTTCGGCAAATCGATGCCCACGGCATCGTGCACGCCCAGGGCACCGGCCTCCATGAGGAGGGTGGGCAGTCCCAGCTTGAGGCCGAGCTGGTAGAAGTAGACGTCGCACGAGTACTTGATGGCTTCGAGCAGCGTGATGTGGCC
>DAINBS010000090.1:0-9904 GCA_036732805.1 Gemmatimonadales bacterium
GGGGCCATCGGGATGGTGGCCCACGAGGCCATGCTGTACCCCGCGCTCACCGCCCGCGAGAACCTCCGGTTCTTCGCGCGGCTGCACGGGGTGGACGGGCGCGCGCGCGTGGACGAGCTGCTCGAGCAGGTCGGGCTCGCGTCCCGGGCTGACGACCGGGTGGGCACGTTCAGCCGCGGCATGCTCCAGCGCGTAGCCATCGCGCGCGCGCTGCTGCACGAGCCGGCGCTCCTGCTGTTCGACGAGCCGTTGAGCGGGCTCGACGCGACCGCCTCGCGCACCCTGGTGGAGCTGCTCCAGACGTTCCGGGAGCGCGGGACCGCGATGATCATCGTGAGTCACGAGATGGAGCGCCTGGGCAGGGTGGCCACGCACATGGCCCGGCTGGCGGCCGGCCGCCTGGGCCCGGTCGAGTCCCTCGCCGGGCGCAACGCAGCTGCCGTGTTCGCCGACCTCATGCGCGGGGACCTCTGACCGTGCGCGCGCTGGTGCGGGCGGCCTGGCACATCGCCCTCAAGGACATCGCGATCGAGTGGCGCACCAAGACCGCGTTCGCGTCGGGGCTCGTGTTCGCGGTGCTCGTGCTGGCCGTGCTGTTCTTCTCGCGCGATCCGACGGCCGTGTCGTCGCAGGACATCGCGCCCGGGGCCCTGTGGGTCACGTTCACCTTTGCCGCCATGCTCGGGCTCAACCGCGCGTTCCTGCTGGAGCGGGAGATGCGGGCCCTGGACGGCATCCTGCTCACGCCCGTCCCGAAGGCCGCGATCTTCTGGGGGAAGTTCGGCGCGAACCTCGTGTTCGTGGGCACGATCGAGGCCATCAGTCTGCCGCTGTTCGTGCTGTTCTACGACGTGCCCATCTGGATCCAGCTGGGTGAGCTGGTGCTGGTGATCGCGATGGCCACCATCGCCTTCGTGGCGGTCGGCACGCTGCTCAGCGCCATGGCCGTCCGGACCCGCTACGCCGAGCTGATGCTGCCCCTGCTCCTCCTGCCGTTCCTGGTGCCGCCCCTCGTGGGCGGCGTGCAGCTCACGGCCCGGCTGCTCGAAGGGCGTCCCTTGAGCGACCTCGGGGGCTGGCTTAGGTTGATCGGCGCGTTCGACGTGGCCTTCGTCACGCTCGCGGCGCTCCTCTTCCCGGTGGTGCTCGACGAATGACGTTGCGGGATAGCGCCACGCGCATCGGACGCGCGGGCATGGTGGTCACCTGGGTGGCCCTCGCCGGCCTGGCCGCCGTGTACGTGCGGGCGCTCGAGTACACGCCTGTGGAGGTGAACCAGGGCGCGGCGCAGAAGATCTTCTACGTCCACGTCCCCGCCGCGTGGTCGGCCCTGTTGGCCATCTCGATCACGGGCCTCCTCAGCATGCTCTACCTGTGGCTCAAGGACCGGCGGATCGACCTCGCGGCGGCGGCGTCGGCCGAGGTGGGCGTCGCCTTCGCCACGGTCATGCTCACCACCGGTCCCATCTGGGGCAAACCCATCTGGGGCACGTGGTGGACCTGGGACGCGCGGCTCACGTCCACCCTGTTCCTCTTCCTGCTGTTCGTGGGCTACCTCGTGATGCGCGGCGTGCTCGTGGACCCGGGCGTCCGCGGCCGGCTCTCGGCCGTGATCGGGATCATGGGCCTGATCCTCGTCCCGTTCATCCACCTCACCGTCTACATGTTCCGCACGCTCCACCCGGCGCCCATCGTGCTCAAGCCGAGCGCGCCGTCCCTGCCCCCCGTGATGCTGGTGACCCTGATGTCGTCGCTGGGGGTCTTCACCCTGCTGTACATCGGGTTCATGATGCAGCGCTATGCGCTGGGCCTGCTGCACGAGGCGCGCGAGGAAGAGCTGGCGCATGCCTCCTGACAACGGCGCCTTCATGGTGGCGGCCTACGTCGTGGCCGCCGTGATCGTGGTGGGATACGCCATCTCGCTCGCGCTCCGGATGCGGAGCGAGCGACGGCGGTAGCATAAGCCGAATGTCCAGTGTCCAATACCCAATGTCCAAGGAGTGATGCTCCGTAACCAACCTGGACATCTTCAAGTTGGACGTTCAGTTGGCCATTGGTCATTGGACATCGGTCAGTGGTCATTTCCGTTCTTCAGTCGCTCCACGTCAGCCCCGTCTCCGCTTCCCACAGTCGCCTCGCTTCCGCCGCCGCGGCCTGATCGCCCGCCGCCATCAGCGCACGGGCATTTTCGCGCAGCGCTTCGCTCCCGTGGCCCGCGGCGTAGGCCCGCGCGAACCGGGCGCCGGCCGTGGCGTGGTCCTGCTTCATGCGGTACAGAAACCCAGCGGCGAACGCGGCGTCCGGGCGCTCCTCGATCTGCAGCGCGCGCTCGAACGCCACGAGGGCGTCGTGGGTGCGGTAGGCGGCGCGGCAGGCCGTGCCCAGCGTCACCCACGCCTCGCTGTCGGCGCCGAACCGGGTGGTCCAGCGGCGCGCCTCGGTCATTCCCCGCATCGGGTCGGCCGCCGTGGTGCGCGCCACGAGCAAGCGGTGTGCCTCTCCGAAGTGTGGAGCGAACAGGCAGGCCACGCGCAGCCAGCGCAGGGCCCGGGCGGGCTCCGCCTCATGGCGCCGCGCGCGGCGCAGCGCCGCCGCGGCCAGGGTGGTCCGGGGGCCGGCGAACGGGCTCAGAAGCTCACGGCTCCGGGTCGCCGGCGACGGGCAGAAGCACCTTTGCCCAGAGGAGCGCCGCGACCGCCGCTCCCAGCAGGGGGCCGATCCAGTAGGCCAGGTGCATGTGCCAGTCGCCCGCCACGAGGGCGGGCCCGAACGCGCGCGCGGGGTTCAGGGCGGCGCCGGTCAGGGGTCCCGCTACGACAATGGCGGGCAGCAGCGTGAGCCCGATGGCGAACCCGCCCACCCGGGGCGCGTGGGAGGACACGGCCGTGCCGAACACGGCGCTCACGAGCAGCGCCGTGAGCAGGGCCTCGAGCATGATGGCGCTCGTGATGGATATCCCGGCGGCCGTACGAGGCACGCCCACGCCCGAGGCAGCCACGGCGTCGAGCGGGTACAGCTGGCGCACCGCCAGCGCCGCCAGCGCCGCCGCTGCCAGCTGGGATACCACGTAGCCCGCGGCGCGCCCGCCCTCGATGCGTCCGGCCATCCAGACCGCGAACGTCACCGCCGGGTTCAGGTGCCCGCCCGAGATGGGCATGACCATGGAGATGCCTACCGCGAGGGCCAGCGCGTGCGCGAACGCCACGCCGGTCAGGCCGATGTCGCCGCTCCCGGCGAGGACGACCACGGCGCAGCCCACGAAAACGAAGAAGAACGTTCCGATGAACTCCGCGGCGAGCGGGCGGATCGTGCCACGCATGCGGGACTCCTTCGAGGGGATGCCCATTGTAGCCCTTCGTCCCGGTTGGAGCCAGACGCCGGGCGGGGCACTTCACTCCCGGCTCATCGCAGCCGCCGGTACGCCCCCCGGACGTGGAGCAGTGGCGCTCCGTCGAACGTGGCGCCGTCCTCGACCTCGCCCAGGAAGATCGTGTGATCCCCCGCGGGGACCGCGGACCGGAGGGTGCAGGCGATGTGGGCGACCGCGCCCGCCAGCAGCGGTACGCCGGTCGCATGCGGGTGCCATGCCACGCCGGCGAACCGGTCGGGGACTTCGTCCGCGAACCGGCGCGACACAACCTCCTGATCGTCGGCCAGGACGCTGAGCCCGAAGTGAACGGCGCGCGCGAGCACCGCGTGGAAGTCCGACGACCGCGAGATACATACCAGCAGCAGCGGTGGCTCGAGCGAGACCGACGCGATGGCGCTGGCGGTCATCCCGGCCGGCTCCCCGGCCGGGCCCCGGGCGGTCACCACCGCGACGCCGGTGGCGAAGGACCCCAGCAGCTGGCGGAAGCGCGCCGGCTCCATCACGCGCCCGCGGGGCGGTGCGGGACGCGCACCGCGATCACATTCCGAGGCGTCATCCGAACAGCTCGTGGAGGATCCGGCGCTTCACGTGCGGCGGTGCCCCCCGGGCCCGGCCGCGCGCCTCGAGGAACTGCAGGTACGCCTGCTCGAAATCACACAGCGCGAGGCAATGCGTGCAGTCCGCGAGGTGCGCCCGCACCGCGGCGTCGGCCGCGGGCGTCAGTTCGCCGTCGAGGTATTCGTACAGCTGGGCGGCGGCCTGGCGGCAGTCGATGGGCACCGGCCCGCCGGTCACGCCCCCTCCCGCTTCCGTACGTAACCCGCGTGCACGGCGAAGTCGTAGAGCCGCTTCTGGAGCAGCTGTCGGGCCCGGAACAGACGCGACTTGACCGTGCCGACCGGGGCGGCGATCACGCCGGCGATCTCGGCGTAGGAGAGGCCCTCGGCGTCGGACAGGATCAAGACCTCGCGGAACTCCGGCGGGAGGGTATCGATCGCGCGGATGACCTCGTCGTCCACGATGGCGGCAAAGAACGTCCCCTCCGGATCGGCGTCCTGAACGTCGCGGAACACCGTGAAGGCCTCCACCGCGTTGACGTCCACGGTGGCGGACCGGAGCTTCGCCGCGCGGAGCTGGTTGATGTAGGTGTTCCGGAGGATGGTGAGCAGCCACGCCTTCGCGTTGGTGCCCGGCTCGAACTGGTGCCAGGCGCGAAGCGCCTTGAGCATCGTCTCCTGCACGAGGTCCTCCGCGTTCGCCGGATCGCCGCTCAGCCGCAGTGCCGTGCGATAGACGGCATCGAGATGCACGAGCGCTTCGCGCTCGAAACCCTCGCGGTCGGGCGGGGCGGGATGCGGCAACGGGCGCTCCTGGGATTCCAGCGGGACGGAGGTGACGAACAATGCCCAGGCCGTCTCTCACCCGCAACGCCCATCCACCCTCCCGCCATCCCGTGCATCCCTCCGTCCCCCTCCGTCCCCGGCCGTCTCTGTTCGCCCGCTCCCCTGACCCGTTATGTTGCGCCGCCGACCATGTGCCCGACATCTCCGTGAACGCGCCACCTCGCGCGGGGGTTCCCGCGGGACTCGCGCTCGCGCTGCTGGAAGCGGTTCGCGCCGTCGACGCCCCCATCCCGGACGACCTGGACGAGCCGCACGGCGACCTTGCCGCCAAGCGGCTGGGTCTGAGCCGCACGGTCGAGAACGAGATCGCCCGGCTCGAGCGTCTGGCCGGCCGGCGCGGGACTGTCCCGGGCCAGGAGTTCGCGGCCCTGCAGCGGCTCGTCGCGCGGCGTCCGGACGCCGCGCTCGTTTTTTCGGAAGCGGGACGCCGGGCCGCCCGGCGGGCCGCGGCACTGCTCCCGACGCGCACTCGTGTGCTGCTCAGGACCCTGCCCGATGGCGCCGCGCGCGCCATGGGGTTCCGGCTGGCCCGCCGGCTCGCGCGACGGGAGCTCGGGAGCGACCTCACGCACGAGAAGGGCCTGCCCCGTGCGGCCCTCGCCGGAGACCTGATGGTGGTGACGGAAGCGGGTCCGGCGTGTTCCTTTATTGGGTCGGCGCTGGCCGAGCTCCTGCGACGGGTCGCGGGGTTCGACGGCGCCATGGTGCACACCAACTGCCGGGCGCGCGGGGCGGACGTCTGCGCGTGGAGCGCCGCCCACGTAACGCATCGGCACGGAGGCAGCCACTGATGGCCCCCCTCGATCGCATCGATCTCGCCGCCGTCCAGGCAGCCCTGAAAGCCCGGGGACTCGACGGCTGGCTCATTTACGACTTCCACGGCGTGAATCCCGTGGCATCCCGCGTCGTCGGGATCGGGGGGTTGGGATCCCGCAGGCTGTTTGTCTTGCTGCCGGCCACCGGCGCCCCCATCGCCGTCGCCCACCGCATCGAGCTGCAGCCGCTCCAGGGGTTCCCCGGCGAGGTTCGGCCGTACGCGGCGTGGCAGGAGCTGGACGAGCAACTTGGCCGGGTCGTGCGCGGTCGGCGGCTTGCCATGGAGGTCTCACCGGAGGACGCGGTGCCCTACCTCGACCGGGTGCCGGTGGGCGTCGTGCAGCTGCTCGAGCGGCTCGGGGCCAGGGTGGAGTCGTCCGCCGACCTCGTGACGTTGTTCTCCGCCGGCTGGAGCGCCACGGAGCTGGCGGACCACCGCTACGCGGCCGAGGTGCTGGCCACGATCGCGCGCACGACGCTGGCGGAGGTGGTGCGCGAGGTCGGTCGGGCCCGGGAGTACGCGGTGCAGCAGCGGGTGTGCCAGCGCATGGCGGCGGCCGGCCTGGTGTGGGACCACCCGCCCATCGTGGGCTTCGGGGCGGGCGCGGCGAATCCGCACTACGAGCCGATGGAGGGCGCGGATGCGCTGCTGGAGGCTGACCAGGTGGTGCTACTCGATCTCTGGGGCGGCCGGTCCCTCACGACCGTGTTCGCCGATCAGACCTGGATGGGCTTCTCGGGAACCGCCGTCCCGGACGAGGTGCAGCGTGTCTGGACCGTCGTGCGCGACGCCCGGGATGCCGCGATTGGGCGGCTGCGGAAGGGCCTCGCGGCCGGCGAAGCGGTGACCGGTGCCGCGCTCGACGCCGCGGCGCGCGGCCACATCGCGGCGAACGGCTACGGGGAGTTCTTCCCGCACCGCACCGGGCACTCGATCGACGTGAACCTGCACGGGTCGGGCCCGCACCTCGATTCGTTCGAGACGAACGACGTCCGGGTCCTGCTTCCGGGCGTGGGGTTTTCCGTCGAGCCCGGTGTCTACTTCGCGGGACGGTTCGGGGTGCGGAGCGAAGTGAACGTGTTCCTGGGCCCGAAGGGCCCGGAAGTGACCCCGATCGAGGTCCAGGGGTCTCTCATAAAGAGGGTGTGAACGGGGGCGGGCGGCCCCTCTTGCGGTGACCGGGAGGCGCGCGCATACTGGCCCCCGCCAACAGCCCCTTTCCGGAGGGGAAGGGGCTTGCGAATTCGTGTACCGAATTGCAGGATTGGGTATCCCGATTCGCCTTCACGCGTTCTTCATGTGTTTCTCATGAGTCCTTTGTACGGCTGCGGACACGTTTAGCCGAATAGCAGACGCTTTCAGCCCTAAGGAGACGTTACGGATCCAGCAATCGTCAGCTGCGGCATCCTTCCCACAATCGAAGTCGCTCGCAGGACCCAGGACGTGACGAGGTCGCGCGTCCGTTTCTGGCTTCCCCGTGGGAGCGGGTTTCACCCCGGTCGGTGCGATCGGGGCCAGGCTCCTTTTGTTCGCACTCCTGGAGGATCCATGGTCGACAGAGGTGGTTCAGCCTTCGGCCGCTGGGGACGCATCGTCCTCGCGGTGGTCGCGCTGACGTTCGGGGCGACGTCGCTCTGGGCGCAGGGCACGACCGGCAAGATCGAGGGGACGGTCAGCGATCCGAGTGGTCAGCCCGTGGCCGGCGCCCAGGTGCTCGTCCGCGGGACGTCGCTCGGCGCGGTGACCAACAGCGCCGGGTACTGGTTCATCAACAACGTGCCGGCCGGGGCGTACACGCTGATGGCGGTGTACATCGGGTTCCAGCCGAACGAGGTGCGCAACGTCCGCGTCCTCGCCGATCAGACCCTCACGGTGAACTTCGCCCTGCAGAGCGCGGTCGAGCTCGGGGCGATCACGGTGACGGTGTCGCAGAACCCGATCGTGCCGCGCGACCAGGTCGCGACCAAGACGATCGTGTCCGGTCAGCTGGTGCAGGACCTGCCCGTGGACAACGTCCGGCAGGTGCTGTCCCTGACGCCGGGTGTGGTCGAGTCGGGCAACGCCGCCCTCTCCATCCGGGGCGGCCGGCCGGGTGAGGCCGTGGTCTACATCGACGGGGCACCGGTCCGCCGGCTCGGAGGCGACGACGGCAGCAACCCCTCGGGCCAGCGCCTTCAGGTCGGCACCAACGCGCTCGAAGAGGCGTCGGTCACCACCGGCGCCCTCGGGGCGGAGTACAGCGACGCCCAGTCGGGCGTGATCGCCTACGTGACGCGGGCGGGCGGCCCCACGTTCGACGGGTCGATCTCCTATGAGACCGACGAGCTGTTCAACCAGAACGCCAGTGTGGGGTTTAACCGGGTGGAAGCGTCGTTCGGCGGCCCGATCATGGGGAACCTGACGTTCTTCCTGTCGGGCACCATCGACGGCCAGCAGTCCCAGGTGCGCGGCAAGGGGGTCGAGAAACTCCCGACGTACGTGCTCGCCGGCGTGGACACGGTGGTCACGGACATCGTGGACGACCAGGAAGCCCAGATCGAGATTCCGCTGTTCGCGCAGTACTCGGGCCAGTGCGAGGCCGCCGACAACTACGGCCTGGCCTGCCAGGGCATGTCCGCCCCGTACAACTGGAGCACGCAGGCGACGGGGTCGGCCAAGCTGCAGTACACGTACGGCAGCGGCTCCCGCATCTCGGGCACGTTCCTCCGAAGCCAGGACCAGTTCCGGAACACCACGGCCTTCGGGTCGGCGGCCTTCGCGCCGCAGCGGGCGGGCGGGACGCGCCAGTGGAGCAACGCGCTCATCATGAACTGGACGCAGCAGATTTCCCGCTCCGCGGAGCGGGCGGTGGCGTTCGACGCGAACCTGTCCTACCAGACGGACAAGCAGATCGCCGGCATCTTCAAGCGGGACTACGAGATCAACAACCGGGACCCGTGGGCGGGCTTCGGGCTCTCGCCGATGGAGTTCGTGATCGATTTCGATCACTTCTCCGACGACACCCCGGACATGTACCCGCAGGGTGAAGACGTGGTGGTCACGCAGCTCAAGTCCCAGGCGGACTGGGACCGGCTGATCTCGAACATCCGGAGCAACCAGGGCACGCGGCTGCCGTACCTGAACCGCACGGACCTGCGGAACGCCCAGCCCTACCGGATGAACCCCTACGGGATGGTGACGGGCTTCACGAACCTGGGGCTCGATCACGGCGCCACGCTGCTCGACGAGAGCCGCATCACGGGCCGGGCCAACGTGGACTGGCAGTTCGACCGCTACAACCGGTTCCGGTTCGGTGGCGACCTCGTGAGCGGCAAGGTCAACTGGGTCGGCGTCAACGTGCGCTCCCAGATCTTCCAGGACGCGTACTCCGAGAGCCCGGTCCGCTACGGGTTTTACGGTGAGGACCGGCTCGACCTGGGCGACGTCGTCCTCGAGCTGGGCCTGCGGTGGGACTACTTCGATACCGGTGCCCTCCTGCCGGAAATCCCGGGCCGCATCTACACCGATCCGGCCTTCGACGCCGAGAACCCCACTGCGCTCCTGATCCCGGTGGAGGGCCACTCGGCCTGGTCGCCGCGGGTGCGCGTGTCGTTCCCGGTGACGGAGCGGACCAACTTCCGGCTGTCGTACTCGCACCAGGTGCAGTCCCCGGACTTCCAGTACGTGCTCTCCGGGATCAACAACGACCTCGCGATCACCAACACGAACGACGTGTTCGGGCGGGACGTGACGTTCGGCAAGTCCATCCTGTTCGAGTTCGGCATCCGGCACGCGTTCACGCAGGACCTGGTGTTCGACATCTCCGCGTACAACAAGGACAAGGTGTCGGACCTGGCGAACCGGACGCTGCCGTTCGAGGACCCGGTCCGCCTCGACACGATGCTGATCAACGTCGTGACCAACCAGGACTTCGGGAACGTGCGCGGCATGGATATGAGCTTCACGACCCGCGCCGGCAACGTGTTCAACGGGCAGCTCGGCTACACGTTCCAGATCGCCAACAGCACGGGCTCGGATCCGGACAGCTACTTGAACACGCTGGCGCGGTCCACGACGGCCGTGCTGGGTGAGCGGACGGATCCGCCGCAGGCGGTGCTCCCCACGGATGACAACCGGACACACACCTTCGTCGGTGCGCTGTCCCTCACGTTCCCGAATGACTTCCAGGCGGGCGCGCTGAGCTCGGTCGTCCGCGACCTGGGCGCCTTCCTGCGGTTCCGGTTCGCGAGCGGCCTGCCGTACACGCGGATCCGCAACTCCGGCGCCGGCCAGACCGCCCCGTTCGTGAACTTCGGTCTCTCGGGAGCGCCCGTC
>DAINBS010000091.1:0-9771 GCA_036732805.1 Gemmatimonadales bacterium
TCGCTCCGCACGCGGGCGGCAATCCCCTCTGAATCGAGGCGCGCCCGGAGCAGCGAACGGAGCTGCGGCAGGAACACCTCGGGCCGGTCAAGGCACACCCGGATGGCGCGCCAGCCCAGGAACGGGTTGGCTTCGGTCCCGATCCGGAACGCGGCGGGGAACTTGTCGCCGCCCACGTCGTAGCTGCGCACCGTCACGGGGTGTCCGGGGAACCGGCGCGCCACGCGGCGGAAGTACTCGAACTGCTCCTCCTCATCCGGCAGGCTCGACCGGCCGATCACCAGGAACTCCGTGCGCAGCAGACCAACGCCTTCCGCGCCGTGCTCGGCGAGCGCCTCCAGTTCCTCCGGCAGGTCGAGGTTGCCGCGCAGCGCCACCTGGTGTCCGTCCGTGGTGGCCGCCGGCGCGTGGCCCAGCCGGTCGAGGTCCTCGAGCAGCGTGCGGCGGCGCTGGTCGAACGCCCGCGCGTCCGTGATCTCCTCGGCGGACGGGGCCACGAGCACCATGCCGCGCGTGCCATCGAGCACCACTTCGGCGCCCGCGGGGATCCGCTCGAGCGCGTGGCTGAGCCCCATGACGCACGGGATGCCGAGGCTCCGGGCCAGGATGGCCGCGTGCGCGGTGCGCGTCCCTTCCTCGCTCACGAACCCGATGACGTGGTCGCGCTCGAACTCGATCGTGAGTCCCGGGGTGAGCTCGCGGGTGACGATCACCGCGGGCCGGCCCTCGATCCGCCGCTCGTCCTCGCTCGGGCGGCCCAGCAGCTGGTTGAGCACGCGCCGCTGCAGCGCCGTGAGGTCCACCACCTTGTCGCGCAGCGGGCGCGCGGGCGACGCCTCCCACACCGACTTCAGCTCGAGCGCCTTGAACTCGAGGGCCCGCTCGGCGGTGAGCTGGTTCTCGAGAATCAACTCCTCCACCTGCTGGAGGAACTCGCGGTCCTCGAGCATCAGGATCTGCGCGTCGAAGATCTTCGCCTCGTCCGGACCCACGCGCTCGAACGCGCGGGTGCGGAGCCGTTCGAGGCTCTCGTGGACCGCGCCGATCGCGTCCTGCAGCCGGCGGACCTCCGCATCGACGGCGTCCGGCGGCACGAGGCGGTGGGGCACCTCCGGGACGTCCATGCGCAGGACCACCGCCGGACCGACGGCGACGCCCGGCGAGACCCCGATCCCGTTCAGCAGGCGGCCGTGGGTCATGACGCGTATGCCTCGTCGAAGCCGCGGGCGACCAGATCCGCCAGGGCGGCGATCGCCGCCTCGGCGTCCGGCCCGGCCGCGCGGATCCGGATCGCGCTCCCGCACTCGGCGGCGAGCGTCATCACCCCCATGATGCTCTTGCCGTTCACTTCCATGCCGTCCTTCTCGACGTGGATGTCCGCCGTGAAGCGCGACGCGAGCTTCACGAACTCCGCCGCCGGGCGGGCGTGGAGCCCCAGCGGATTCACGATCCGCACCGTCCGCTCCGCGGTGACGCTCACAGGGCGGCTCCCAAGGCGACGGTGGCGGCGGCGGCCAGCGCGAGCCGCAGCGCGCCCAGCCGCGGGGCCGCGAACCGGAGCGTCACCACCGCCAGCCCGACGCCCGCGGCGGCCGCGATCCAGGCGGCAAGGTCGAGCGGACCCACCAGCCGCGCGGTCACAGGCGGCAAGGCAAAGCCCACCGCCCCGGCCGCGAGCGGCCCCACCACCGTGAGCGCGCCGCGCAGCAGCGGGGCCGCGAGCGCCCGCCCGAGGGCGGTGCCGTGCCGCCAGCCCGCGACCAGCCCCCAGACGCGCAGCACGAGGTGCGGCACGTTGTAGAGCGCGAGCAGCGCCGCGGCCCCGATCCCCGCGCGCGTGTTGGCCGAGAGCGCGAGCCCCACCGCGGACGCGGCCGGCAGGGTACCCGCCCAGATGAGGCGGTCGCCCACCGCTCCCAACGGCCCCACGAGCGCGGTCCGGAGCCGCTCGACCTGTGCTCCCGGCACCCCGTCGTGTTCGGCGCGGGCCACGGCGCCGGCCGCGAGCCCCACCATGTACGGGTGCGCGTTGAAGTAGTGCGTGGAGCGCTGCATGGCCTCGCGGTAGCCCGGCCCGTCGCGTCCGCCGGGGAGCGCACGCAGCAAGGGCTCGATGGCGTAGCCCAGGCCGACACCGATCATGCGCTCGTAGTTGAAGCACGCCTGCACGGTGAGCAGCCGCAGGAAGGCCCGCACGAACGCGGTTACCGGAGGAGCAGCCATCCCAGCCCTCCCGCGACGCCGATGGACATCCACACGAGCCCCCGCCGTCCCTGCGCCAGCCGCTTTCCGTTGAGCATGGCGGTGCCGAGGCCGATGCCCGCGAGCACCGCCGTGAGCAGGACGCCCGCGCGCGGGCTCACGGGCCACCAGCGCCGCGCCGCGACGGCCAGCGCCAGCCCCGTCGTCGTGAGCAGCAGCGCCCGCAGCGCGTCCCGCGCGATCCCGGCGAGCTGCACCCGCTGGATCACGCGGAAGTCACCCGCGTCCAGTGGGACGGCGGCCGCGCGCACGCGCCGCGTGTTCCAGCGCCGCAGCACCTGGATGCTCCAGGCGCCCGCCTCCGCCACGAGCAGACCGACCACGACGCCCACGCCGAGCGTCTCGGGGCCGCCCCCCGCGGCCGCCACCGTGGCGGCCACCGCGGCCGGTCCGTAGTCGGGATAGCGGGCCCCGCCCACCGGCAGCACCTCGAGCGCGTACAGCTCGAGCATCATGCCCACCAGCACGCCGGTCACCGGCTCGCCCACGAGCGCGCCCGCGACGGTAGCCGCGACGAGCGGGCGCGCCACCATGGACTGGAGGACGCTCACCAGGTCGATCCCGGTGATGACGCCCCACGTCACCAGGACGGCGAACGTGAGCGCGCTCATCGGAGCACCTCGCGCAGCGGCACCGGCCTCGTGGTGGGCACATCCTGCGCCGTAATCACCACCCCGCGGTCCGCGAGCGCCCGGAGCTGGGCCGCTTCGTCGTCCGAGAGGAACACGTACGGCAGGTGCTGCGCGCGCCCGGGCCCCTGGTGCACGCCGCCCAGGTTGACCCGCGTCACCGGCGCCGCCGCGCACAGCCGCACGAGCGTCGCGACGTCGCCGACGAGGACCATGACGTGGTCCCCGTCCGCCTCCCAGTCAGCGAACCGCGCCGGCGCCGCGCTCACCGACGCGAATTCGACGGTCATCTCATGCGGGATGCCCATGCGGTACAGGTCCTGTTCCCACGTGCTCGCCGCGATCGCGTCGTCCACCAGCACGATCGTGCGCAGCTTGAGCGCGCGCCCCCACCCGACGACCACCTGGCCGTGCACCAGCCGGTCGTCCACCCGGACGAGCACGCTCACCGGGTGAGGACCCGGACCGTGCGTGCCGCCGTGGCCGCCGCTCGCTCGGCGGCCTCGCGCGGCGAGACGTCGCGGTGGTAGAGGAAATCCACGAGCATGGCCAGGTTGACCCCTGCCACGACGGCCACGTTCTCGTGGGTCTGCAGGTAGTGCGCCGACGCCTGGAGGCAGCTGCCGCTCGGCAGGTCCACGAAGACCACCGCGGGGGCGTCGCCCACCGCCTCCGCCACCCGCCGCTCCAGCAGCTCGCGGCCGCAGCCCTCGTTGCTCACGGCCGTGAGGCCGTCGCGGCGGCCCGTGATCCGCTCGACGGCGCTCACGAAGGCTTCGGCGAGGCCGGCGTGCGACACCACGACGCCGCGCAGGCCCTCACTCATTGTCTTCGCTCAGGTACTCACGCAGCTCGCGCTGCTGGGCCATCCGCTGGATGAGCCGCTCGTTGAACGCGTGCGCGGGATCGTACCCGCTGTAGCGCAGGAGGTGGTTCATGGACACCACTTCCGAGATCACCGTGATGTTCTTCCCGGGGTTGAGCAGGACGACCACCTTCGGCAGCTCCACGTCGAGGATCTCCGTCGTCTGGACGTCGAGGCCCGTCCGGTCCATCTCCCGGGAGCTGTCCCAGTCCTGCAGCTCGACGACCACCTCGATGCGCTTCTGCTGCCGCACCGCGCGGATGCCGAACAGCGCCCGCACGTCCACCAGACCGACGCCGCGGATTTCCATGTAGTGGCGCGAGAGCTCGTGGCCCCGGCCGATCAGCACGTCGGTGCCGCGCCGGCTCACGTGCACCACGTCGTCCGCCACGAGCCGGTGCCCCCGCTCCACGAGGTCGAGCACGCATTCGCTCTTCCCGATGCCGGAGCGGCCGATGAACAGGAGGCCTACGCCGTAGACGTCCGCGAGGGAGCCGTGGAGCGTGGTGTGCGGCGCGAACGCCTCCTGCAGGAACGGCGTGAAGCGCTGGTAGAACTCGGCGGTCTTGAGCCCCGTGCGCACCACCGGGATGCCCCGCTCCTTGGCGCAGTCGAGCAGCTCCCGGGGCACCGACTGCGACTTGGTGACGAACACGCAGGGGATTTCGTAGGCGAGGAACCGCTCGAGCGTGGCCCGGCGGTCGTCAGGCTTGAGGGAGCGCAGGTACGCGATCTCGGTCTCCCCAAGCACGTGCATCCGCTTGCCGGAAAACCGGACCGTGAACCCGGCCAGGACGAGGCCCGGGCTCGAGATCTCAGGCACCGTGACGGGCCGGTCCAGCCCGAGGTCCCCGGTGAGGACCTCGAGCTGGAGCGACTCCGTCTTTTCTGCGATGACTTCGCGAACCGTGAGTGGTGGCATGCCTCAGGCGGCGGGCTGCCGCCGCGGAGCGCGTTGGGCGAGTTTCTCGAGCTGCGAGCGCAGCTTCTCGGCCGCGCGGTCGAGCGCGGTGCGGAAGTCGGTCTCCTCGGCCGTGGCAATCAGGGTCTGGCCGCGCGGGAGCGACATCCTCAGCTCCACGACCCGGCGCTGGTGGTCGTCGTCGAACACGATCTCCATCCGCTGGGGACGATGCGCGAGCTTGGCGAGCTTCTCCGTCACCTCCGCCGCGCGCGTCCGGATGTCCTCTGGAACCTCACAATGCCGAGCGGTGACCGTGGTCTTCACGGCGTCACTCCTTTCCCCCGCGCCCGGTGGCGCGGATGAGGGTGTCCAGCTGTTCGGCCGTCTGCGCCGCCGCCCGCTCCCAGGACAGCGACTCCGCAAACGCGCGGCCCCCCCGGCCGAGGCGGGCGACCAGCGCGGGATCCCGGGCGAGCCGCCCCAGGGCGGCGGCCAGCGCCGTGGGGTCGTCTCCCGGGACGAGCAACCCCGTCTCCTCGTGACGCACGGACTCGCGCAGCCCCGGGCTGTCCGAGGCCACCGCCGGCGTCCCGCAGGCGGCGGCCTCGACGTTCGTGATTCCCCACCCTTCCTTGGGCGAGGAGAACACGGTGGCCCAGGATCGACGAAGCAGCGTGCGCTTCTCGTCCTCCGATACGAAGCCCAGAAACCGGACGGCATCGGTGAGTCCCAGCTCGGCCGTCAGGCGCTCGAGACGCGGGCGATCATCCCCCTGGCCCGCGATGGCGAATTCCACCGGCGTCCCGGCCTGCCGGGCGAGACCCACGGCCCGGATCGCCGTCTCCACTCCTTTATAACGCTTCAGGCGCCCGACATACAAGAAGGTGGGATTCCGGGTTCGGGTTCCTTCCGGGTCCGGGTCCGGGGTGAGGCGCGCCGTGTCCACTCCGGGATAGATTACGTGAATCCGGTCCGCGGGCACCCCGCGCGCCACGAGATCGTCGCGCGTGCTGTCGCTGATCGCGTGGAACGCCCCCCGCCGATACGCCAGCGGGATGGCTTTCTCCGCGAGCCACACGGCCGCCGCAACCGGCCACCCAGCTTCCCTGAAGGCCGTCGTCCCGAAGAGGTGCGGGATGATGACGTAGATCGGGAGCCTGGTGACGAGGGGCAGGAACAGCGGCAGCTTGTTGATGTCCTCCACCACCACGTCCCACGCCGCCTCCCGGAGCGCGCGCCGCACGGCCCCGCGCGCGAGCAGCGCGAACGAGTGGCGGCCCCCCACGCGGCGCACGTCGATCCCGGCAACCGCGGCCCGGGGCGCCGCGCCCGGCCAGCCGCTGGTGACCAGCGTGACGGTGTGACCCCGGGTGGCAATCCGGCTGAAGATCTCGAAGAAGTGGACTTCGGCCCCGCCCGCCTGGGGGTTCTCGAGGTCCTGCCAGTTGACGGCGAGAATCCTCACAAGCGGCCCAGCCGTCGCGCGACGGGATCGAGCACGCCGTTGATGAGCGGCGGCGCCTTGGCGCTCGCGAACCAGCGCGCGAGCCGCAGCGCCTCCGAAATCACCACGGGGGCCGGCAAGTCCGTGGCCATCAGCTCGTGAATCGCGAGCCGGAGGATGTTGCGCTCGTTCACGCCTACGCGCCCGATCCGCCACTGCGCGAGATCCTGCTCGACCTCGGCGTCGAGCGCGTCCACGTGGTCCACCACCGCCTGGGCCAGCACCTCGCCCCGCTCCCAGTCCCGGTCGTGCCCGCCGTGCACGCCGTACAGCCGCTCCGCCACGGTGTGCAGCAGCAGCCGCCCGCCCACCTCCCAGGCATACAGAATCTGAATGGCGCGCGCCCGAACGCGTGACTCAGGGCGCAGCATCGAGCCTGTCGAGGGCACGGCAGGCATCGAGTGCCGCGGCGGCCGCCTCGGCGCCCTTGTTGCCGTGCGTGTCGCCCGCGCGCGCCAGCGCCTGGTCGAGCGTGTCGCAGGTCAGCACGCCGAATCCCACGGGCAGGCCGCGGGCCAGGGTGACCTGTCCGAGGCCGCGCGCCACCTCGGCGGCGAGCACCTCGAAGTGCGGCGTTTCTCCCCGGACGATGGCCCCCACGGCAACGGCAAGCCGATAGCGGCCCGTCGCGAGGCCGCGATCGATCAGCAGCGGCAGCTCCCACGCGCCCTCCACCCACACCGTCTCGCTGGCGACGCCCGCCGCCGACAGCGTCTCGGCGGCGCCCTGGGCCAGGCGGCGGGTGACGGCCTCGTTGTAGCGGCTGACGCCGATCAGGGCGCGTCCCGCCGGAATCTCGTCGGTGGCCATGTCAGTCCGCCAACAGGTGGCCGAGCTTGTCGCGCTTCACGGCGAGGTAGGCGCGGTTCTCGTCGGTGGCGACCGGCACGATGGGGACGCGGGCCACCAGCTCGAGCCCGTAGCCGTCGAGCCCCACCACCTTGCGCGGGTTGTTCGTGAGCAGGCGGATGGACGAGATGCCAAGGTCGAGCAGGATCTGCGCCCCGATGCCGTAGTTGCGCAGGTCGGGCGGGAAGCCAAGCTGCACGTTGGCCTCCACCGTGTCGTGCCCGCCATCCTGGAGGGCATAGGCCTTGAGCTTGTTGAGCAGCCCGATGCCGCGGCCCTCCTGATCGAGGTAGACGACCACGCCGGCGCCCTCGTCCGCGATCGCCTGCATGGCGCTGTGCAGCTGCCAGCCGCAGTCGCAGCGCTGCGAGTGGAACACGTCGCCCGTCAGGCACTTGGAGTGGATTCGCACGAGCACCGCGTCCCGGTGGGCCACCTCGCCGAACACCAGCGCCACGTGCTCGGCGTCGTCCAGGTCATTGCGGTACCCGATGACCGTGAACTCGCCGTACGGCGTGGGCAGCCGCGCCTCGGCCACGCGGTGCACCAGGCGCTCGTGCTGCAGCCGGTACGAGACGAGCTGGGCCACCGTGACGAGCGTGAGGCCGTGGTCCACCGCGAACCGCTCGAGCGCCGCGCGGCGCATCATGGTGCCGTCGGCGGCCAGGATCTCGCAGATCACGCCCGCGGGATAGAGCCCGGCCAGGCGCGCCAGGTCCACGCTCGCCTCCGTGTGGCCCACGCGCTGGAGCACGCCGCCCGGACGCGCCCGCAGCGGGAACACGTGCCCCGGCCGCCGGAGGTCGCCCGGCTCGGTGGCCGGTTCGATGGCCACGCGGATGGTCTTTGCGCGGTCGGCCGCGGAAATCCCCGTCGTCACCCCGAACCGCTTGTCGGCGTCGATGCTGATGGTGAACGCCGTGGCCTGCTCCTCGGTGTTCTTCTCCGTCATCTGCTGGAGACCGAGGGCGGCCGTGCGCTCGGGCGTGAGCGTGAGGCAGACGAGCCCGCGCCCGTGCGTGGCCATGAAGTTGATCTTCTCCGGGGTGATCAGCTCCGCCGCGGCTACGACGTCGCCTTCGCTCTCGCGGTCCTCGTCGTCGGCCACGACCACGAGCTTCCCGTCCCGGATGTCGGCAATCGCCTGCTCGATGGTGCCGAACGGCATAGCGCGCGCTATTCCTTCCGGACCAGCTGGCGCACGTACTTGCCCAGCATGTCCGCTTCGATCTGGACCCGGTCGCCCACCTGACGGCCACCGAGCGTGGTGTGCTGCATCGTGTACGGGATCAGCCCGATCCGCACCGTGTCGGGCCCGAGCATGTCGCTGATGGTGAGGCTCACGCCGTCGACGGCAATGGAGCCGTGGGGGATGGACAGCTCGGCCAGCTCGGGCGGCAGCCGCACGTCCATGAGCCAGGCGTCCTCGTCCCGCCGGAGCCCCACGACCTCGCCGAGGCCATCCACGTGCCCCTGCACGAAGTGCCCACCCAGCCGGTCACCCACGGCGAGCGCACGCTCGAGGTTCACCACGTCGCCCGCGCGCAGCGCCTCCAGGCACGTCCGCCCCCGCGTCGTGACGATCACGTCCACCCGGAACGCGCCGTCGCTGCACTCGACCACGGTGAGACAGGCGCCGTTCACGGCGACGCTGTCGCCGGTCGCCAGGTCGTCATAGGGCGAGCGGATGGTGAGCGCCAGCCGCTCGGGGCCGCGCTCGGCCCGCACCACCTCGCCCATGGCCGTTACGATGCCGGTAAACATAGGTCGCGATCCGCTACCACCAAGGTATCCGGGCCGAGCGCGCGCCGCTCGACCGTCTCCCAGCGCGGGGCGGCACCGAGGGGCGCGGCCCGCCGGCGCCCCCAGGCGGGCGTCCCCTGCCCAAGCCACACGGGAGCGGTCACCGCGTAGACCCGGTCCACGACGTCGGCCTCGAGCAGCTTGCCCACCAGCGTGCCCCCGCCCTCGACCAGCAGCGAGGCGATGCCCTCGGCCCGCAGCGCGGCCAGCGCTTCCTGCGGCGTCACCGCGGACACCACGGTCACGTGGTCCGGCAGCGACGCGTTGCGCAGCACCGCGACGTCGGGGTGGGTCACCAGGATCGCGCGGCCCGGTATGGCGGGATCGAGACACCGCAGCGAGCTGCGCACCTCGCCCCGCCCCGCGAACACCACGCGCGCGGGCGGCAGGCGCGGCTCGATATCGCCGCGCACCGTGAGCTGCGGGTCGTCGCGCACGGCCGTCCGCCGGCCCACCCCGATGGCGTCGTACCCCGCGCGCACCCAGTGCACCCAGTCACGGGCCTCCGAGCCCGAGATCCACTGCGAGCGCCCGTCCACGTCGGCGACGAACCCGTCCAGCGAGTGCGCCATCTTGACCGCGACGAACGGCACGTCCGGGCGCGCCGCGCCGCAGAGGAACGGCGCGTTCTGCGCCGCCGCCTCGCGGGCGAGCAGTCCTTCCTCCACCTCGATGCCGGCCGCCCGCAGGCGCTCGAGGCCGCCGCGCGCCTCGGGATGCGGGTCCCGAATGGCCATCACCACGCGCGTCACTCCCGCGGCAATCAGGGCGTCGGCGCAGGGGGGGGTCTTGCCCGTGTGGGCGCACGGCTCCAGGGTCACGACGCACGTGGCGCCACGCGGGTTGGCGCACGCCGCCAGCGCCGCCGCCTCGGCGTGGGGCGCACCGAACTCGACATGCCACCCCTCCCCCACCACCTGGCCATCCCGCAGCAGCACCGCCCCCACGAGGGGGT